>JAUJMG010000062.1 GCA_030446955.1 Thermomicrobiales bacterium | reverse complement strand
GGAGCCTCACCCGCTCCCGCCGCCGCTTGGGAGTCCTTAGGCGGCATCTGGGCGGCCTCCGTCGGCGCTCCCTCTGCCGGCACTCGGGTGACCTGGACCACCTCAGCAGTTTCGTCAGGGCTGCCACAAGCGACGAGCACCAGCAGCGCCGTCAGGGTGACTGCCATCAACGATAGGACTCGCCTTAGCATGAATCTGTTCCTCCATACGCACCGGCACCGGCGGCCGTACACCCTCGTGGAAACCGTCTGGACGAGCATCGCCAAGAATCGGCTCTGCCGGCGATCGTTGCGCAAACCTTGTGCCGGTTAGGATTCGACCGGCACCCTCTGCTCACGTGGTCAATGGTAAAGCGGGCAGCAGTCCAGGAGTGTCAGGAAAAGTCCCAGACTGGACGATCAAAATCACCATATCTGCGTCGCCCGTCAGATCCCCCTCCGTTGGCCGTAGGCGGCCCCGCGCTGCTCCATAGTGCCCTCCCCCACTGCTTCCCCATGGCTAGGGCCGGGAGCCGCTTGCTCCGCTTAGAGAGCCGCTCCCAGAGGGGTTGAGCTGCCGCTGCCTGCGCTCTTTTTGCGGCTGACGGCACCCCTAGAGGACCACATGAAAGTGAGTGTGGCAGCATTGGAGGGGGTGATACCGACATGCCCTTGCCTATCAGCACGATCACGCGCCGGCCTGCTGGCCCTTTCACGCGGTAAACGGAGCAACGATGGCCATTCCTCCTCACACGCCCGGTAGGGAGCACCAGGTCCGCGTAAACGGACTTAGCATCGCAGTCACGGAATACACAGCTATCTCGGCGGGAACGTTGCCTCTCGTCCTTCTCCACGGGGTTGGCAGTCGGGGCACGAGCTGGTGGCCGGTGATTGATCCCCTCGCCGAGCGGTTCCCCCTCTACGTCGTCGATCTTCGGGGGCATGGCCGATCCAGCAAACCGGCAACTGGGTACCGCCGTCCGGATTACGCGGCGGATCTCGCGGCCTTGCTCCCAGCTCTGGGGCTCGAGCGTCCTGCCCTCCTTGGCCACTCCCTAGGCGGCCTCATCACGCTTCACTGGGCCGTCTCCCACCCCGATGAGGCGGCAGGCATCATCCTGGAAGACACCTCGTTCCGTGGCGGCAGGAATGTTCTTCCCGCCATCGATGGCTGGCTCGACTTGAACGCCCTCTCCGCCGACGAGGCCGCTGCCTACTATGGCCGCCAGTACCCGTCCTGGGCAGCGGACGATTGTCGCCGTCGGGCAGAGACGATCACCAGCACCGCTCGGGGCGTGTTCGTCGACCTGCGCGTCGAAGCAGCTGATCCTAGAACTCCCGCCGACCGGATCTCTCCGCTCAACGCGGTTGCCTCACCGGTGCTCCTGATTCATGGTGATCCTGACACCGGTTCCATGGTGGCGCGAGAGGATGCTGACCGCTTCGCGGATGTCGTTTCCCAGTCACAGGTGGTACGCATCCCCAATGCCGGCCACAGCATCCACCGAGACTTCCCGGATGCCTTCCTCGCCGCTGCCCTCCCGTTCCTCCTCAGCCTCGAAGGAGCACCACGAGGAGGAGTGGCTCTGCCTCATCCTGACACGGCTTGGGAAGCTGTGTAGGAGGTTTCATCTCCTGCAGCAGCAGGCGCTCGGGTCTACCAAATACCCAGTTCGTCCTTGGCCTCTTCGCTCATCATGTCTGGCGACCAGGGCGGGCTCCAGACGAGCTTGACGTCCGCGGTGCCGATTCCTGGCAAGTCCTTCAGCGCGTTGGTGACCTCCTGGACGATGACTGGTCCAAGCGGACAGCCGAGCGAGGTCAGCGTCATCGTCACCAGGACATCGCCGCCGTCGCTGATATCGGCGTCGTAGACGAGCCCAAGGTCGACGATGTTGACCCCGATCTCCGGGTCGTAAACGTTCTTCAAGCCTTCCCGGACATCATCCCGGGTGAATGCCGCCGCCATAGTTAACTCCTTCAAGCTCAGCGTCTCTTGGCGGTGCCTCGTGAGGGAGGCAGACCGCCAGCCGGAATGGGACAAGTGTACCCAGATGACTTCGTGAGGGAGCGGCTCGTCCGGAGCGGCCGCCCCCAAACGTCTTCTGCCCTGCGACTGCCCTACAGCAGGATGAGCATGGACCCGGCGATGAAGGGCGTCGTCACGACCGCGAAGCGCAAAACATCCCGGGGTGCTCGACGGGTGTACCGGGCACCGAGAAACGACCCGGACGCGAGCCCGACTGTGGTGCCAATAAGGTGAGACACGGAGACATCCCCGTGCAGCGCCAGCGAAATTGACCCGCTCAGGCTGATAAAGACCAGCGTCAGCATCGCCGTGCCGACGGTTTGTCGCAGCGGCAGCTTGAGCACCGCCAACAACCCGAGCTGAAGGAACGGCGCCATCCCCACCCCGAGGAACGCTGACACGGCACCCCCTGTGAGACCGAGCCCGACCGACGCCGCAAGTTGACGATCGGCGGAGCGCCGCAGGTCGGACGCCGCCTCTACCACCCGATCCGCATGCCTCGTTCGCACCCAGACCAATGCCGCGAGCACCCAGAGCCCGAAACCGGCGGCAAGCTTCAACTCATCCTCCGGCACCGCTTGGCCCAGGTTCGCGCCCGCCACCGCCCCGATCATCCCTGCGAGGCCAACCACCAATCCCACTCGCGGTGCAACGTTCCCCTCCCGGTAGTGGGAGTAGGCCCCGGCGACGGTGACGACGCACATGGCTGCAAGGGCCGTCCCGATGGCCTGGTGAACCGGCAGGCGGAAGACACTGGTCAGGAGTGCGACGGCGAGCCCGGCACCGCCTGCACCCACGAAACCCAGCAGGAGGCCGAGTGCAAAGCAGGTGAGGGCGAGGGCGACAATAACGCCCAGCTTATTCCTCCCGGAAGCGGTCGCGCTCGCGCCGGGGTGCCGGGTAGATGACCACCTCGTCGGTCGTCGCGACGGTGTTGCGCCGGCGCGAGATCCGGTACCAGCCAATGCCAACCACGATCAGTGGCACGAGCAAGAGCAGGACAAAGAAGAAGCGCCAGACGAACGAGACGACCCCGTGGAAGAACCAGCCCAGAAAAATCCCAATCAGCAGTCCGGCCACGAACGCGTAACGCGACCACTTGGTCCGGGTCCAGAGATCGAAAAACCGTTGTTGTGCCATGACCGTCCCCTCTTCCTCCGCTCTACGCGCGCGACCCGGAGAGCGTTGCCTCCTCAGGGTACGACACGGCCCCGCTCCACGTCAGCGCTCGTGCCACTTGTGCGTCCGGATCTCAGACCCATCGTCCTCGATTGCGATTCGAGCGATCTCCAGCCCTTGCACACCTGGCGCATCCAAGCGTCCTGCCCGATAACGGCCCTCGTCGCCCAGCGCAGCCCAATTGTTGTCGATCCAGGCGACGAAACCCAGGCAGACTCGTGGCAGGTCATCCGTCTCCAGCCGCGCCGCCTCCGCTCCGTCCACGGCAAAGACCGCCCCATCTCGACGCCAATCCAGGACATAGTCGTGCCAGGCGGTGAGGTTGAGATCCACCCGTAGGAGCATGTCGCCTCCCCCCATCCGGCTCCGACCGATCTGACCGGCGATGCGGTCGATTCCGGGGATTCGGAGAGCAAGGTTGCCGGCCGTCAGGAGTGCGGGGCTCACGGCATCAGCTCGCATCGCAGCCGCCACCAGGCCATGCCCCACACTATCCCTCCGCAGCCGCATCCTGGACGGCTCCGATGCATGGAAAAACCAGAGCGCGTTCGGGGCAGCGGCAAAACGACCCTGCGCATTGATGGGATCGTTCCAGAATCCGAATCCTGTTGTGCCGCGTAACGCAGCCGATGGGTGTGACCAGCGAGCCCGCACGGTCAATCGAAGTGGCGGCACCCATGGCAACGCCCTACGAGCCCGGCCATGGTAGTCATCGATCTGGGCATCGGCGAGCGCCGACTCCCGTGCATCGACCGTGCGGAGCCGTAGTCCGCCTTCGCTCGACTCCACCGAGGCCCGGCCTACCGTGTAGAGCGTCCATCGCGCCTCTAGCGGCCCAGCCAGCCCATCTGCGTCGACCTGCACCGATTCTCCCCAGCGCAACTCAGAATACCGGCATCATCCCATGGCGAAGATCTTATCGGTTGTTTCGCCGGCAAGGCAGGCTGGTGTCGCCCAAGGAGGTCGACCCGCCGCTCAGTCCGGAATGGCCTGCGCTATACTTATGGAAACACCCGTTCTGTCCGGACAGGAGTTCTTCCTTTGACGGCCGCTGCCGACATCCCCTCGCCGTCTGCTTCAATACTGGGGGCCGGCACCGCAGACTCGCCGTCCTCGCCCCTCCGTCATCCTCGGGGATCCTTCCCACTCGCGGCCCACGAGGCCGTGCGTTTGCCTGCCAAGTTGCGTTGGGCGATCGTCGCCGCCCAGCGAGCGGCGGGTGACATCGAGGGCGCCGAGACCCTGCTCGACGCAATCGAAGCCGAGGGAGGAGAGGGCATCCGGCTTCTTGAAGAGCGAGCCCGGCTTGCCTTCGCGGCCGGCCGGCACGAAACGGCGTTGTCCCTGCTTAAGGAACGGATCGCCCGCGCCCCGTCCGCCACGGCTTGGATCGCCCTTGCTCGCTTTCATCTAGAGCACGGCGACCTGGAAGCGGCGCGCGCCATCAGCAGCGACCTCTCCCAGAACCATCCCACCTTGACGACCGTCATCGCTCTTGCGGTGGACATCGCCTACGCCGGTGGCGACCCAACAGCGAAGCACGTCCACCACCAGCGGCTCCTTGCAGACCGACAAGACCATGTCCCGTCTCTCCTCGCGCTTGCCCGTCTGGCGCTCGACGATAGCGACTCTCCGCAAGCCGCCGAGTACCTAGACCGCGCCCTCGCTGCATCCGACGAGATGATGTCGGCTGCACAACTCGGCCTCGCCGCCGGCATCGCCGCGGATCTTGACGACGCCGATCTTGCCTCCAGCCTCTACGATCGACAGAACCGTGCGGAGGCGGCGCGGGTCGCGGCCCTGCTCGCTCAGGCTCGTGCCGCGCTGGGAGATGAAGCCGAAACCGATGACCCCGTGGTGATTCAGGCGGGAACGGCACCTCGGCCACCGGCTTCACCCGGCCCCGATGGCCGCAAGGCTGGAGAAAGCATCGAGGTCGACCCTGCTTACAGGGAGTTGGCCACCTTCTCGGAAGACCCGGATCTGGACCAGATTCACCCCGGCGCGCTTGACGCCCTTCGGCATCTCTTCGGTCACGCAGCCCTGCGCCGCGGCCAGGCCGCCGTGATCGCCAACGTCTTGTCCGGAATGGACACCCTGGCCACTATGCCGACAGGAGCCGGCAAATCCCTCACGTTCCAGCTTCCCGCCATGCTGCTTGACGGCGTCACGCTCGTCATCTCCCCGCTGATCGCTCTGATGAAGGACCAGGTGGAGTCGCTCCCCCCGGCGGTGCGGGAGCGAACCGTGTTGATGAACAGCACCCTGACACCCGAGGAGCAACGCCGACGGCTGGACGAACTGGCCGCCGGCGCCTACAAGCTCGTCTACGTGGCGCCCGAGCGATTACGACATCACGCCTTTCTCCGCGCCCTGCGGAGCGCGGGTGTCTCCCTCGTCGTGATCGATGAGGCTCACTGCATCAGCCTGTGGGGGCACGACTTTCGGCCGGACTATCTCACGATCCCCAAGTCTCTCCCGGAACTGGGCGAGCCGCCCGTACTCGCCATCACCGCCACCGCGACCCCGGCGATGGCGCGTGCCATCGCCGGTGGCCTAGGCCGGGAACTCGATCGCGTCCGCATTAGCCTGTTTCGCCCCAACCTCTTCTACGAAGCGCACCGCCTTGCTAACCGGGAGGCGAAGGTCGCGAAGGTCCTGGACATTTGCCGATCGGAGCGCGGAGCCGGCATCGTCTACGTGTCGTCACGCAAGGACGCCGAAGCGATCGCCGGGGTGCTGCGAGACCGCGGCGTGTCAGCCATTCCCTACCACGCCGGCCTTGATCCGGCGATCCGGGCCCGAAACCAGGAACGTTTCATGGCCGGACAAATCCGCGTCGTCGTGGCGACGGTGGCCTTCGGCATGGGCGTCGACAAGGCAGATGTGCGGTTTATCGTCCACCTCAGCCCGCCCAAGTCCCTGGAGGCCTACGCTCAGGAGTCCGGGCGCGCCGGTCGCGACGGCAAGCCCGCGCGATGTGTCCTGCTTGTCTCGCCGACCGACCAGGCCAGCCTGAACCGCCTCGCTCGCCGGGACGAGTTAGATATCGGCATCCTGCGTCGTGTCTATGCCGGTCTCGCACGGACTGCCTCCGGCCGCTGGGCTGTAGTCGATCCGGCGAACCTGCTCCCCCCCGCGGATTCCGACGATCAGGAGGACACGGCGGACCCGCGAGTGGCGCTCGGCATTCTGGAGGAGGCGGGCCTACTCCGCCGCCACCCAGACGCTCCGATCGCTCGCTCCCTGCGGCAGACTCTCCGAGCCTCAACCCAGCCCGAAACCAGTGATGGTGATCCCACCTGGCAACGCCTCCGCGCCTACGCGGGGCTCGACGGGTTAGAGCATGGGACGGCCACCATCCACACAGCCGACGCCTGCAACAGCCTGGGGCTCTCCCCGTCCGAGCTAGATCGGCTGCTCGGAGCGCAGCCCGATGTCATCGTACGGGACGAACGCCGCGCGGTCTGCCTGGAGCTCTTGCCGGCTGGATCCGATGCAGCCTCTCAACTCAGCAGGGTTCTGGAGCGGTCCCGTGCCGACGCCCAGCGGCGAATCAAGCAGGTCATGGGCTACGCGGCCGGCAATCGGTGCCGCCATGCGCTACTGGCCGCACATCTTGGTGAGGCATTGGATGCCTGCCGGACGGCCTGCGATGTCTGCACCGGTTCTGCAGTGACTCGCGTTCTCGGCGTAGCTGCCAGGCAACCGGGAAAGGACGAGCGTCGCTCTCGGAGCCGGGAAGAAGCGCCCCAGCGTCCCGAGAACGACGCCTTCGCGGTCGTTGAGGCGGTCCGCAGCCTCCCCTTCCCGATGGGAAAGACCGGCTTGGCCAAGCTGCTCGTGGGATCAGTCGAAAGCCGCGTGCGCGCCGACCGCTCGGCCTCGTTCGGGGTGCTTGCGCACCTCAGCCGGAGCAAGGTCGAATCGCTGATCGACCGGCTGGTCGCGGACGACTACCTCTTTCGGGATATGGACCACGAGTTCAAGCTCATCCGGCTCACGGAGCAGGGCGGCAATGCGAGAGTCGAGGATCTTGCTGCCTATCAGACGCCGGCCAAGCCGGTTCATCGGGCCGGTGTCGGGTCAGCGAGCGCCGGGGAACCGACGGAGGAGACACTGGATGCAGCCGCCGAGGCGCTGCTCCAACGCCTTCATGCCTGGCGGCGAAACCGGGCGTCGGCAGACGCCGTACCACCGTATGTCCTGGCACACAACAACATGCTGCTCGCCGTCGCTCAATCCCGACCGCTCAGCCACGTTGCCCTCGCCAACCTGCCCGGGTTCGGCCCGGCCCGGGTGGAGAAGTACGGCGACGAGATCTTGGCGCTCACGTCCGAGGCGTAGCAGCTGGCTGTGCTAGACTCGAATTCCCCGGATCGGCGAGGGATCCCTGGGGGCGGAAGGGGCCCGGTGGCCTCCCCGGTCTTCAAAACCGTGCGGGCGTCGGTGATCCCGGCGCCGGTGGGTTCGACTCCCATGCGCCCTCGCCAACACAGGCCACACCAAACCGGGCAGTAGACCGGCCGGGAGGGGATCCCCTCCCGGCCGTCGTCGTTCGCCATGATGAGGTTTGACCGTAGTCCTGATCCCAAACCCCACGCGTGAGCTGTGAGGCGTCGAGCAGCACGTCCACTGCGTCTACGTGGTGCAACGGCTCCGGACGCGAGGATGTGTTGAAGGCGCGGTGATAGCGGTGGTGCTAGCAACTCGCCCACCTTTACGACGCCCCCCATTCCTTCTGGACGCGGAAGCGCTCTCTGCACTCTCCAAAGATCCGGTGGATGCCACCGACTGTGGGGAGTGGCCCAGCGGTCCATCCATGGTAGTTCGTCTGGTAGGGGCGAGGCTTGCCTCGCCCTCGTGGCCGGCAACCGGGCAAAGGGTGCGTCACCCCTGCCGAGGATGGGGCTCGGCGAATGAGGCGTGACCGATCCACTAATCCATCATGGGACGGCGAGTGTCGAGGTCGAAGCGGCGCCCGGGGCCAAGGACGAAGAGGTGGGAATCGACGACTGTCAGCACCTCGCCCACCTCGCGCTCGAAGTAGTCTGACCTCGCATTCCGTCCATCGATGATCGTGACCATCCCACTGCCAAGGACCTCAAGGGTCCCTTCCCGGTCGATCACCACCGCCGTGTCCTCGTCCAGTCCGATGCTCAACAGACCCGGATTAGCGGCGTAGACGGAGAGCAGCCGCCCCATCCGCCCCCGCTGACTGAAGTGCTGGTCGACGATGATGTCCTGCAGAAGCCCGAAGCCGGCCGCCAGCTCGACCATACCCTTTCGAGCTGCTGCGTCGCCGCTGTTGCCGACCAAGCCAGTCCCACCAAGCATGAGGTGGCTGGCGAGGATCGACGCCCCGGCGCTGGTGCCTGCCGTAACCACCCCCTCAGCGTTGCGCCCCCGGATGCACTCCATCGCCTCCGTTCCGGCAAGGAACGCGACGAGCCGAGACTGGGCTCCACCTGTGATGAAGATACCGCTGGCCCGGCTTAGCACTTCGAGCGCCGGGCCGGCATTAGCGTCCTGGCGCTCCCGGATCTCCAGCACTTCTACGGTCTTCGCGCCCAGGGTGCCGAAGACCTCGACGTACTGCTGCCCCATCTCATCTGGAGTCTCAGAAGCCGTCGGGATCACGACGATTCGGGCCTGTTTGCCGCCGGCCAGCTCGACGAATCGCTGCAAAATAGCCTCGTCACCGTCGCCGTCCTTGTCCTCAGCGCCGCCGATCGGCATCACCGGTCCCTGACAGACTCGGCGCACCGGTGCGGAAGCAACCGGTGCCGACATCTCGGGAGTCTCAATCTCTTCGGTCATGGTCGGTCGGTCTCCATACTGCGTGACCGCACCCGTATCTCGAATCCTCAGATCGACTACCTCGGTAGCGTTGCCTAAGTCCAATGCGATCTACGGCACGTGTGCAGGAGGTGTGCCAGCGCCTTGGGGACAGCGACGGATCGCGGTAGATCGGGGTGGCAAGTCTGACTCCACCTGAAAGGGCGGCGCAGCAGGACGGTTTGGTCCTTCAAGCTCTCGATAAGCTCTCGGTCGCCGCTGTCCCTGCTGCGTCCGCCAGGTCCATTTCTGCATGACATGGTTTTGTTCGCCCATCACTGGAGGCGCGTTTGCCTCATGCACATTCGCTGACACGATAGATGTCGGGCCACCGCGCGTAGCGGGACCACGCCGATCCAGATCAGGCCCGGTCGTGGACGTTAGGCCGGAGAGACTGCCTCCGGCCTCGTTCCGATGGTCGATCTATCTGTCCGATGGTCGATCTATCTGTGGGCGTCGCACTTCCCCGGGGGATTACCGGTAACGCTGCACTGGCCACCAAGGACCCCTCAGGCTCCGGCTTCAATCGGTGACAGCACGACCCGGTGTGGCGGTTTTCTACCCGCAGCCCATTACCGCTCACGGCTGCTATTCATGTCGATGGCAGAATCCATGGACGGGGCGACCGACAACAGGCGCACCCATCGATGGCCAACGTTGAACCCCCGTGATCGGTGGCGCCTACGCGTCCTGAGGGCGACGCGACTCATGCGATGCAGATGTGCTTTCTTGGCTGAGGATCGGTAACGAGCGGCGACATCCTTCGGATCAACGAGGCGGCAGAATCCCTCCATCGGCCGTGCCGAGGCCCAGGCCTGGCGCCGTCGGCTGAGCGCCCATGCCAGCCGTCCCACCCGCGCCGAGCAACCCGTCTTGATCTTGCGCCTCAAGATTCTCGTGCTGCGCTTCAGCCCCCGAACGGGTCAACGGAAGCTCACAATTGATGCACACATCCTGATCGGGCGAGTTCTCGGTGCCGCAGTTGCCGCATGTGACCGGATTCAAGGACATGACTCGCTCCTCTCCCATAGTTCATGCCGGTCGTCGGCACTACCGTTCTTTGGAGCAAGACCCGCGCCAGGGCTCAAGGCCGTCCGGAGGCCCGGGCAAGGATGTCGCGCACCAGGGCCGTTTGCGGATCACTCTGTTCACGGTGACGAACGATCCAGCTCTGTCCGCTCTGCCGGAAGACAACGAACTAGGCCTCGCTCAGGTTGCCATTGCCGCGCTGCGGCAGCAGCCGGCACAGGTCCCCATGCGTGAGCCTGGAGCGCTGCTATTCGCGTTCGAGCAATTGCCCGTGGATCACAAGGATGTGCCGGGAATGTTCGACGGGGAGGGCGACGCTTGGGAACTGGCGCAAGGGCATGATGCACCGGTGCGCCACGAACAGCGCCACCAGGGGATAACACCAGCGAGGTAACCGGTGGTGCTGTCACTCAGCACTCGCGCGACGATGGCGCCTCGGTGGCGGCGACGTCAAACCGCGACATCTCAGCGAGCGTGCGGCGCTCGTTGAGCCAGACACCGATGACGGCGGTGAGGTAAAGCAGGAGCGCCTTGATGCGCCTGGCCCGACACCGCGCCTCCGCCGATGAGGTGAGACATCACATGGGAATCGAGGATGCTCTCCCAGCCACGGGCAGATCAGGATGACGTTGAGGCGCCCCATCCCGAGCGATGTCTCAGCGGCGGACCGCCCAGAACTTCGGTGGCACGAACTCAAGACGCTGCTCACTGTGATACGGGTCAGGCACCACCGCGGCAAAGGCGCCTGGCTCCCGTCGCCGGCGTGGATGGCTTAGAGCGGGTATGGTTGTTGGAGTGTGGGACCCTGATTGGCGCCGCGACCGTGGTTATGATCGCCCGCAGCGAGCAGGTCGATCGCAGGGTTGACCAACCGCCTGCTCGGGTGGACGTATGGGAGCGCGGCGGCGAGGAAGGGCACTGGGACAGGCTGGGCCGATCAACTCCTGGATCACACCGAGCCTCGCCTCAAGGTCGAACGGCTTGGTTAGAAAGGCACTGCGACCGTGCCGTCTGGCCGCCGTCCGTGCCCGCTCCAGCAGCCGGGGATCGGTCGAGATCACGAGCACTGGAATGTTGTTTGTGGATGCCTTCGCATGCAGCCGATCCAGCAGGTCCCAGCCGGCGCGCTCACCCACCGCCACGTCGATCACGAGCACGCCCGACTGGAGCACTTTGACCTGGTCGAAGGTGCGGGGGACGTGGTTTGTGGTCATCACGTTGTAGTGCTCGTCCTGGAGCTAATCGCGCATGAGGTCAAGGAACTCGGGTGAGCTATTGACGACGAAGACCTGCCGCCGCTCCATCTGGGCGCCCGCGTCCTGACGATTTTGCTCCCCTTGGACTTGCGTCATATCCGCCAGCCCTCAGCTGCACGTGGCATTGGTCTCAGAGCCGCCGACGATACGTGAGGCACGGCCCAAACACAGGATCCATCGGTCGGGAGAATCATGACCCAATTGCGATGAGCGACCAGCCACCACCTCCTGCGGCTATTACCCGCTGCCGGATCCTAACGAGTCGCCCTTCCTCATAAAGAGCGTGGTAGCGATACAACATCTACAGACACCTGGCGTGTCTGCATTCAAAGGAGGTGTGACCGTGGCGGAACTGGTGGTGTGCCCGGGCGAGGTGTTGCCCGCCGATCTCAGACGCCAGATCCTGGCGTGCCAGCGTATTCAATGGCCGTCGAGCTTCACTGGACCTCACCGACAGCGGGACTGGATCAACCACCCGCACCACCACCCCACCCACTTCCTACTCGTCGACGACGGGCTGGTTGTCAGCCACGTCGGCGTCGTCTGGAAGGTTTTGGAGCACGCCGGGGAGGCATACACGACGTACGGGTTGAGCGGGGTGCTCACAGTTCCAGCGTTCCGCCGCCAAGGGCACGGCCGGCGGCTGGTGGACGCCGCGACCGAGCACATCCGACGCAGCGACGCCGACATCGGCCTGTTCATGTGCCCGCCGAACCGCCGTGCCTTCTACGCAGCAAGCGGCTGGATCCCGATGGAGCGAACAGAGCTGCTCGGTGGCCCGAGGTCCACCCCGTATCCGAGCCAGGAGCTCACGATGATGGATTTCTTCTCCGAGAAGGGCCGGCGCGGCCGCCCGACCTTCGAGGGCAGCCCCATCTACTTCGACGACGACCTCTGGTGAGACGAGGCAGGTCTCTCCTCACCTCCCAGTGAATCCCCCCCATTACGCAGGAGTTGCGCCCGACAACATCAATGCTCTATACGGAGGCGCAGAGCTTGTGACGAGCCATGAGCGATCTGCCCCAGTTTCGTCGGCTTAGGTTCGAGTCGCCTGGCAATCTCGTGTTCTCGTAGCACTATGACAGGTGCACCGGAAGTCCGAGCCGTTACAGCATTTGCTTCGGGTGAGGCACTCCGGACCTGTTGGACTACGACGTCCTGGCTTAAGGCTCGTCTTGCCCGTCCGTCGTCGGGCAAGCGCGCCGTTGCGTCCCGCAGCAAGCACCTGATGAACCACCAGGAATGGAGTCCTTCGATGCTCCGATGCTGCTCGACGTAGCGTTGCTTGACCATACCCCCTGGTTTCTCCACCATCTGCCCAAGCCCCCGAGGCTGTCTATAATCAGGCCCTCTTCCTCGCGACCCACCGTCACGAAGCCCGCCATCTGGGCGTTCGTGGTGACGGGCCCTAGATGGTGAGGCGGCAGTGGAGCTTATTGAGGACTTAGGCGACGGTCTCGTGCTCCGACGCGCGACCGCGGCCGACACCGAGGCCCTGGTCGCATTCAATGCCGACATCCATCGCGAATCAGGAGATGAGGGTCCTAACCCCTTCATCACCGCTTGGGTACGGGACCTGACGAGCGGCGCTCACCCGACCTTCGACGTTGGCGACTTCACGATTGTTGAGGACAGCCGGACCGGCGCCATTGTCTCGTCCCTGAACCTGATCTCTCAGACCTGGTCCTACGGCGGCCTCCCCTTCGGGGTCGGCCGCATCGAACTCGTCGGCACCCGCCCCGATCACCGGCGGAGGGGGTTGGTTCGCCGCCAGATGGCGGTCGCTCATCGGTGGAGCTCCGAACGCGAAGAGTTGGTCCAGGCCATCACCGGCATCCCCCACTACTACCGCCGGTTCGGATATGAGATGGCGCTGGACCATGGGGCCGGCCGCACGGGCTATCTTCCCCATGTGCCCGACCTCGCCACTGACAGCGTGGAAGGATTCCGCGTGCGACCGTCGACGGTCGCCGATATTCCGTTCATCGCCTCACTCGATGAGCAGGCTCGATCCCGCTCGCTCGTCAGCGCCGTCCGCGATGGGTCGCTCTGGCGCTACGAGCTGGAGGGGCGTCACGAGGAGCGATACCGGTCCGCACTCCGGATCGTCGAGCGGGCGGATGGCAGGCCCGCAGGTTATGTTATCCATCCTGGGGAGTTGTGGTCGACGAGGCTCTTCGTCGAAGCCTTTGAGATGGAGCCCGGGGCCTCCTGGCTCGCGGCCACGCCATCGGTGCTGCGCTATCTGCGGACGACTGGGGAAACCTATCAGGAGCAGCCTGGCTCCCGTCGCTTCGAAGGATTCACGTTTAGTCTCGGCACCGAGCACCCAGTTTACCGCGCCATTCCGGACCGGCTACCGCGAAGCCACCCCCCCTACGCATGGTATCTGCGAGTGCCGGACCTTCCGAGATTCCTGCGCCACCTGGCGCCCGTTCTTGAGGCGCGGCTCGCCGCGTCGGTGGCGGCGAGCCACTCCGGCGACCTCCTGCTTGGCTTCTATGGAGGCGGCCTCCGCCTCTCCTTTAGGGATGGGCGCTTAGCTAGCACGGAAGCTTGGAAACCGCCCGACGATGACAGGGGTGGCGCTTCGTTCCCAGACCTGGCATTCCTGCAGATTCTCTTTGGCTACCGCTCCCTCTCGGAGCTAGAGCACGCCTTCGCCGACTGCCGGGTGAACACCGGGGAGGCGCGCGTCCTCCTCAATGCCCTTTTCCCCAAGCAGCCTTCCCACGTCTGGCCCGTGCAATGAGGTTCTTCGCTTCGTGACCAGCAGTCCCTGCGGCGGCCAGTCCACCGCCCACGCGGTGAGCAAACCGGGCAAGGGTGTGGCAAGGAGAGAGAGTGGCCGGAACGCCTGAGCCACCCTCTCTCGTGCTCCCTGGCTACTTGTCGAGCCAGACCTTCTCCAAATAGCGTTGCTCCGGGATCGGCACGTAGCCCTTCACGTAGTCGTAGAACGCCGTCCGATCCGGCTCGTGGTACAGGAAGGCGTAGACGGCATCGCTTGCCACCAGGGTCTGCAACTCGTGGAGAAGCCGCTGGCGTTCCGCTTGGTCGGCCGTCCGGCGCTGACCGTCGACCAATTCGTCCGCCTTCGGGTTGCTGTAGCCGTTAGAGGTGGACGGACCTTCCGAGTGAAAGTAGTTCCAGACCCCGTCGTCCGGGTCGGCATCGACGACGCTGCCCAGGAAGGTCATGTCGTAGTCGCCAGCAGTTCGCCGCTCGACATAGGCGGCGGTCTGCGCCTGCTCGATCTGCACGTCCAGCCCGATCTCGGAGAGGATGCCGCGTACCACTTGGGCGGGTCGTGGGTCATCTGAACCCGCGATGAGGATCGGCTTGAGCCCGCTTAGCCCCGCCTGCTCCGCCAGCGTCTTGGCCTCATCAAGGTTGAACGCTTGCGGATCATCGACTTCCGCCGGTGGCCGGTAAACCCAGCCGAAGGCAGGCGCCAGCGGGCCGACGCTCGGCACCGCCAGGCCGAAGAGCGCCTTGTCGATGAACTCCTGGCGATTGATCGCCTTGGCCACGGCCATCCGGGCCTCAAGCTTATCCCAGGGGGGACGCTCCTGGTTCATCGTCAACCCATACCAGTTCGTTCCCGCGGCCTCGACGAGGACGATGTCGCCGTTCTCCTTCAGTTGCTCGATTCCGATCGGCGGCGCGATGTCGAGCATGTCGACATCCCCCGCCTCCAAGGCACTGATCCGGCTCGACTCTTCGGCGATGAGCCGGACAATGACCTTGTCCAGCAAGGGCCGGCCGCCGTACCAGCCCTCGAAGGCAACCATCTCGAAGCCACGGCCGACCTCGGCGGTCTCTGGAACGATCTTGAACGGCCCCGAGCCAACCGGGGTGATGCCGAATTGCTGATCACCCAACTCCTCGACTGCTCGCCTCGGGACCGGGATGAGGGCCCGACCCGGCCCTCGGCTGCAGGCCGTCGCCAGAAATGGCGCATACGGGGCGCTCTGATTGATCAGCACGGTTTGCGGATCCGGCGCGGTGATTTCCGTGATCAAGGCAAGCTTGTTCGCTTGGGACGAGGCGAAGTCGGGATTGGTGGTGCGCTCGTAGGTGTAGATAACGTCGTCGGCGGTCAACGGGTCGCCGTTGTGGAACGTGAGCCCTTGCCGCAGGTGGAAGGTGTACTGGAGGCCGTCCGGCGTGACCTCCCAGGTCTCCGCCAGGTCCGGAATCAGGCCTAATTGCTCATCGAACTGGACCAGACCGGAGAAGAGATTGGCTACCAGTTCACCGGCGACGATGCCGAGGGTCACCTGGGCGGGGTCCAGCGTCGGGATCTGACCAAGACCGAAGCCGAGGTTCAGCGTGCCGCCCTGCTTGGCCTCCTGGAAGGC
>JAUJMG010000348.1:1549-4754 GCA_030446955.1 Thermomicrobiales bacterium | reverse complement strand
CCGGTCCGCCCATGACCGAAATCGTGCCTCCCCGTAGGGGCGACCCGCTGGGTCGCCCGGCTTCCGACCGCCCCATCTCGCCTCCAGTCGCCGCGCCCCAAGGCAGCGACCGTCCGGCACCCGAGACTGAGGACAGACCTACAGAGGCGGCGCACGCCCTCCCGGTCCGCTTCGGGCCGGACGGCCTGATCCCCGCAGTGATCCAGGACGCCGACACCGGGGCCGTGCTGATGGTCGGGTTCATGAACGAGGCCGCGCTGGCCGCCACGCGGGCAACTGATCGCACCCACTTCTGGAGTCGCAGTCGGGGCAAACTCTGGCGGAAGGGCGAAACCTCCGGCAATGAGCAGATCGTCGAGGAGATCTTCGTCAACTGCGAGCAGAACAGCCTGCTGGTCAGCGTCCGCCAGGTCGGCGCCGTCTGCCATGACGGCTACCCGACCTGCTACTACCGCCGCCTGGAACCCGACAACGGGCTCACGCTCGTGCGGGACCGGGTCTTCGATCCGGCCGACGTCTACGGGGCCGGCGGAGCGCCGAGGGCATCTCTCGCTCACTCCAGCCGCCTCCTGCACGGCGCCTACGAGCACCTCCGCGACCACGACCTTGCCGCGGTCTCCGGCACATCCGCCCGCCTCCGGGGCGATGGGACCGGCATCGCCGCCCGCGTAGCCGACGAACTCCGCGAACTCGCCGGCGCCCTGGACGGCAGCCACCGCCACACCACCCCGACCGCAGACGCCCTTCTCGAAGGCACCCAATCGCTCTACTGGGTGACCCTCGCCGCCATCCACGAGGGCATTACCTGGGACCGCCTCCGTCCTGACCGTGCCCTGGCAACCGGTGACGACGGGCTCTCCGCCCCCCTGGCCGCCTCGCTGCTGCGGGCTGAGGCCGACCGGTGGACAACACCCGACGAGAAGGGAAGCGACATAGGTGGTCGTTGCCACGGCGCCCTGGCCCTCGTCGGGCAGGCGTGCCGTGCAGCGGAGATTTCCGGCCTGGCGCTGGTCGAGGCGGATCTCACCGACCTTCGCGGGAAGCCCTACCTAGCAGACTACTTTGCCACGGCGCCGGCGAGGGATCCCACCGTTGGTTCCCCGACACCGGACACCGCCGACGATCAGCGAGAAGATCGCGACGACAGGACGTAGATCGCGATCAGTCCGGGAAGGCTTGCTCGATGCGCTCACACGCGGTCCTGGTAAGCAAGGCCGCGACGCGGGGTGCAGCCCTACTTAGCCGGTGGGTCGTCTAGCACCACACCCAGGATTCGGCCACCGGCGCTCCGCAGAGCGTCACGGGCCCGGCTTGCGGCGGCAGCTGTCGTCCGCCCCGGCACCACCACCAGCAGGACCCCATCGGCGTGGCGGGCCAGGAGCAGGGCGTCGGCCGCCATCGCCAGGGGGCTCATCACCACCACCACGCGGTCCCGGGGCTGACCGTCTTCGGCATTGGTCAGCAGCGCGGCCAGGCGCCCACCGCGCGTCGGATCGCCAACTGTTGTGGCCGCGTTGCCCGCCGGCAACACCGACAGATTGGTCTGACCGGTGGGATAGGCCGCGTACGGAACGCCTTCAGCCGGGTCAAGCAACCACTCCGCGAGCCCCGGAGTCGCGGCACCCGTCGGACGGATCAACCGTTGGGAGCCGGGCGACCGGAGATCCGCATCGATCAGCAAGGTGCGGTGCTGGCCCTGCGCGAATGCCGTCGCGAGGCCGATTCCCACGCTTGCCACTCCGTGATCGATCCCGACCACCAGCACTGAGCGGATCTGGGCGGGCGCTCCGTCGGCCTGACGGGCATCTGCCGCGCCTTCGATGGAGGCTCGGAGAGCCCGGAAGCGCTCAGCCAGCCCCGCCTCGTCGCCCCGTCCGTCCATGGCTGGCCCGGACAAGGCTCCCCCGAGGGGTGACCGGAGGGGCATCACGCCCGCTCGCCTCGGAGCCACGGTGGCTCCGGGAGACTCCGGCGCGGCACCCGCACATCTCCGATCACCGGCAGACCGACCCGCTCAACCACATCGGTGTCGGCGTAGAGTCGATCGTCCAGGGAAGCAGCCAGGGCAGCCAGCCCGGCGCCAGCGACCAAGGCCACCAGCGTTTGAACCACGAGGATGACGCTGCGATTGGTGAGATCGCGAATGGCTTCCGTCGGTCGCCTCAGGATCTCCACCGTGGCGGGCTGAGCCCCTGCGGCAACGAGGTAGCCGTTGACCGCATCCGGCAGCACGTTCGCAACCACCCGCCCAATGGCGAGCGCCTCATCGGGATCGGCCCTGGTGGCCCGGACGGTGAGTGTCCGGCTGTACCGCTCCGCCGAGAGAGCGCCATGGACATCGTCGGCGTCCAACCCCTGGGCGATGCTGCCGGAGCCCAGCCGTTCTTCGACCATGTCGGCGAACGCCGGAGAGGTGACGAGGGTCGGCCCGTCATCCAGGACCATCAACTCCGGTCGCTCGGCGTTTCCAGTTGTCTCCGTGTCCCCTGGAATCAGGATCACAGCCTGCACGGTCGCCGTGTAGGGCTGGTTGGCGGACTGCACCAGGGTGCCAGCGAACACCACCAGTGGCAGCCCGACCACGAGCCACCAGCGCCGCCGCAGCACGACCAAGACCTGGCGCAACTCCATCAACGAACTCCCAAGACGCGCCTCGCAGCTTGCGTCTCGCTTACCACGCTCCCCGACCGGTCAGGACGGCCGGGATAGTGCGCAACACAACCTTGACATCCAACCAGGGCGACCAGTGCTCGGCATAGTAGAGGTCCAGCCGAACCATGTCGTCGAAGGCGAGATTGCTGCGCCCGTTGACCTGCCAGAGCCCTGTCAGCCCAGGTGTCACCTGGAGACGCTGGCGGTGCCAGTCCTGGTACCGAGCCACCTCCTCTGGCAAAGGAGGGCGCGGGCCCACCACACTCATCTCCCCTCGCAGGACGTGGACCAACTGCGGCAACTCGTCCAGACTCCACCGCCGCAGGATCCGGCCGATCGAGGTCAGCCGTGGGTCATCGCGCAGCTTGAACAAGCGGGGATCCCCGTCGGCGTCAGCAATCAGCAGTGCCCGCTGCTCGTCGGCATCCTGAATCATCGTGCGAAACTTCAGAAGCGAGAACGGAACGCCGTCCCGGCCCACGCGGCGCTGGCGGATCAAGACCGGACCCGGTGACCCGCGCCGGATCAGGACCGCGATGGCGGCCATCGGCAA
>JAUJMG010000348.1:0-1449 GCA_030446955.1 Thermomicrobiales bacterium | reverse complement strand
CCGAGCATAGCCCGCATCACGCGTCGCCCCGTGGGCCCCGCCCCGACCACCAGCACCCGGTCCACCGCGATCCCGCGCTTCCAAAACCAGTGCCGGGCGCGGCGCACGAGAATGCGCTTTCCGAGCAGGAAGGCGATGGCGCACAACCAGGCATACAGAAAGACCAGGCGAGACGGGGAGAAGCGCAAGAAGTACGCAGGGAGGATGACTCCGGCCATGGCGGTCGTCAGCCCGCCCGTGACCATCGAGGCTTCGTCGAGGAATCCGGTCCAGCGGGGCAACCGGTAGACGCCGCGAATGAGAAAGACGGCCACCGTCAACGCAACGAAGAGCGCCGCCCGCCCGTGGAAGGTCGCGAAGGGCTGCCAATCCGCCCGCCGAATGGAGCCACCCACCTCCAGCTCATAACGGAGGAGGTACGCGACCCAGAACGCCATCCAAACGAGCGCGATGTCGGTGAGCCCGTTGCCGAAGCGGCGACCAGCCTGAAGCGACGCCGAGACAGCCTGGCGAGTCCGGGGCGAGCGCGTGGCGCGGACGCCAGTGAGTGTTTGCGTTGATTGCACCGGCGCACCCTAGTGTGTGGAGTCAGTCGCGACGCCGGACCGCGCCGGCGGACACTGTCCACCTCAAGCGACGCACCGTCGCGTGTCCGGTTAATAGTACCGCGCCGGGGTCCGGACGTACACTATTGGAGCGATCCAAGACGTAACGTGAGCCCCGTCGAAGCGGGCGAGCCTGCTTCGACGGCGGTGTTATCATCACCGTATGGCTCCCACCGACCGACCGGTCCCAGAAGGCAGGCGGCCCGCCTCAGATCCTGATGCGTCGAGCGCGGATCACCACCGGCTCTGGACCCCCTGGCGGATGCGCTACGTCGGCGGCGGCACCAAGGAGTCCGGCTGTGTCTTCTGCAGCCGCCTAGCAGGCGAGGACGACGTGGGCGCCCTCATCCTCCACCGAAGTCCGCGCGCCTTTCTCATCCTGAACCGCTACCCCTACAACACGGGACACCTGATGGTGATTCCCAACGACCATGTCCCCGATTTCGAAAGCCTCGATCCGAGAGCGGTGACTGGACTTGCCGCACTGCTGCCGGCAGTCACTCGTGCGCTCCGTCGCGCCCTGGGTTGCGACGGCTTCAATATCGGCGTCAACGTCGGGGCCGTGGCGGGCGCCGGTGTCGCGGCGCATCTCCACCAGCATGTGGTCCCGCGCTGGCTGGGCGACGCCAACTTCATGCCGATCCTGGCCTCGACGATGGTGCTCCCGGAGCTGATCCCAGTGACCTATGCCAAGCTCCGTGCCGAGCTAGAGCGGGAGCTCTCCCCGATCCATGACGACAGCCCCGGCACGGTCGACTCTGGCACCGTGAGAATCTGCCTGTTCGGCAGAGACGATACCCAGGTCCTGCTCGTCGGCCCCTCGACCGCCAGCCGCCTGCCCGTC
>JAUJMG010000347.1 GCA_030446955.1 Thermomicrobiales bacterium | reverse complement strand
AGCCCGTCGGCATCGACATCGAGATTCGCACCGAGCCGTCGTCGATCTACTTCAACACCGATTGGCTGGAGACCCCCCTGAACATCACAAACTGGGGCGGCCGCGCGACGCCGAGCCAGTACTTGAGCACCGCCTACGTGACCGGCTCGGTCTGGAACGCCTCGCATTGGTCCAACCCCACCTTCGACGGGTTGGTCGGTCAACTCGACGCGGAGCTGAACTTCGACAAGCGCAAGGCGCTCGCGCAGCAGATCGCGACGATCATGACCGACGAGGTGCCCTCCATTATTCCGTTCTTCATCAAGGGGGTGACGTTCGTCCGCGCCAACGTGCAGGGTTACGTCCCCGATCGGATCGGCTTCCGGGACCTCCGACGCACGTACCTCGGCCCGAACCCGTAGCGATCGCGCTCCACTCGCCCTACTTCGAGCGCCATGGTCATTCGCCCGTCCGCCGGCCGCTCGGGGGACAGTCTCGAGCCGCCGAGGGCGTCCGCACGCGCGGGTTCTGTCGCTTAGCGCGGCGTCATCGGTGCCTGAGGAAAGGAGACCAGCGTGACCCAGGAGAGGACATCGCTGTGGTGTTGAACCTTGTGCACGGGTCCGACAGAGGACTGACTGAGAACGAACGACGTGTCGTGGACGAGATCGCGCGGCGCCGGGACGAGTTGGTCACGCTCGCCTGCGACCTGATCGGTTTTGACACGACCACCCGCGGGCACAACGATGATCCACCCCGGGACGAGGCCGCGCTCCAGAAGTACCTTGCCGCGCGCCTGCGCGCCGCAGGTGCCGAGACGGATCTCTGGGAACCGGCGCCCGAAGATGTCGCCGGCAGCACGATGACCCCGCCGGGACTGCGTTTCGATGGCCGTCCCCAACTGGTCGCCCGCTTTCCCGGGGTGGGAGACGGGCGCAGCCTCCTCTTCAACGGCCACATTGACGTGGTTACGGCGGAGCCCCGCGACCGGTGGACGAGTGACCCCTTCCAGCCCGAGGTGCGTGACGGCAAGCTCTACGGCCGCGGTGCCTGCGACATGAAGGGTGGCATCGCCTCGATGGTCTTCGCGGCGGAGCTCCTGGCGTCGCTCGGTCTGCGCCTTGCCGGCGATCTCCTCGTCTGCACCGTCACCGACGAAGAGTCGACCGGGGCCGGCGCTCTCGCGGCCGTCGCCCACGGCGTGCGCGCCGATGCTGGCATTGTCACCGAACCGACCAACTTCGAAGTCCAAATTGCGTGCCGCGGTTCCCTGATCCCGACCATTACCGTACCGGGTCGCGCCGGCCATGCCGGCTGCCCGCAACCGCACTGGCGGGAAGGCGGGGCCGTCAACGCGATCGGCAAGGCGGGCGTGGTCTCTGACGCGCTGCTTCGACTTGAGACGGACTGGCGCCTGCGAAGAAGCCATCACCACCCGTACCTCTCGCCAGGTGAGATCGTGCCGGTCCAGATTGCCGGCGGTGAGTGGATGGTGAGCTATCCGGCGTCGTGTCGCCTCGTCTACCACATCGCGTACCTGCCTGGGCAGGCGGACGCCGACGGCTGGGGCGGCCGCGTCCGGGAGGACGTCGTCGAGTGGGTCATGCGCGCCAGCCATGCCGACCCGTGGCTGGCGGAGAACTTGCCTACGATCGAGTGGGCGCCCGAGGTGCCGGCTGCGGCCGTGGCACCGGACGAGCCGATTGTGCCGATCATGCTGGCCGCCACCACGGCGGCCGGCCGACCCGGTCGGGTGTGGGGAATGGACGGCTGGTTCGATGGCGCCACCTTCACCCTCAACGGGACGCCGTCGATCGCCTTCGGTCCGGGCAACGGCAGCGCGCTGGCCCACGTGGCGGACGAGTACAGCTCGGTCGACGACTTGGTCGCGGCCGCTCAGGGCCTCGCGCTTGCTGCGATCCGCTTCTGCGGCACGGCGTGAGGATTCGTGGTCCCGGCCGCGCCGTTCGCGACGTCCGGTTGGCCTTCTCACCCACCGGCGGAATCAAAGTTCCGTCGCGTACTCGCGATTTTCCTTCTTGAGATTGGGATTCGTCCCGAGGAAGGCGTGTTTGGACATATCGGCGGTGTAGCGGCTGGCCGGTGGCGTCCGCCCGAGAGCCTCGGCCATGCTCCGGATGTGGTGCGGGCCGGCGCCGCAGCAAACGCCGAGGTATCGGACCCCCAGGTCGGCAGCCGCCCGCGTGAAGTCCGCGATCTCGTACCGGGTGCAAGCGAAGGGATCCAGCGCCGTCGGGAACGGCCGCCCACCGGGGGCATCGGGGTAGGCCGGGTCGCGCAGCGACTGGAATGAGGGTGCGTCATCGTGGGTGCGGTAGGGTACCGGCAGTGCCGCGACATGCCCTGTCACCCGTTCCCGGATCGATTTCAGCAACGGCAGCATCGTCCGAGGCCCGCGGATGCAGTTCAGGCCGACGACGTCAGCGCCGGCTGCCTCCAGCCGCGCGCATGCCTCCGCCGGGGACCACCCTTCGCGCGTCTCAGGCCGCTGATGGATGGCCAGCGTGATCACCGCGGACATGCCCGCCCGCTTGATGACGTCGAGCGCGATCAGCGCCTCCTCACCCCATGAGAAGGTTTCGCCGATGACGAAGTCGACTCCAGCCTCAACGGCCCAGCCGACCTGCTCCTCGAACATCGCCCGCACGGTCCGCCGTGAGGCGTCGTCGCCGACGAACACGTTGGTGTTGCAGATGTCGCCGGCGAACAACGTGCCAGTTTCCCTCGCGACCTCCTTGGCGATCGCGAGGGCCTGCCAATTCATCTCCTTAAGGAGGTGCTCCTTGCCGATCAGCCGGAGCTTCTCGCGGTGGGCGTAGTAGGTGAAGGCCTCGACCACGTCTGAACCCGCGTGGACGAGCTCGCGGTGGAGCTGGGTGACGAGGTCCGGGTGCTCCAGAACCACTTCGGGAACGTAGGCCCCAGCCTGAAGGTAGCCGCGGCGCTCGAACTCAAAGAGGTAACCCTCGGCGCAGATCACCGGACCAGCGGCGAGCGAATCGAGGAGGCTGTTTTGAATCAGGGCGGTGCCATGCGGCACGTGTGGTCTCCTTCGGCGGGCGATCCACCGGGGCTAGGCGTGGCGAAGGACGGCCTCGTTGCGGAAGATCGGACGGAACGTCGGGTCCGTCAACGCCAGGCGGTCCGCCCGGAACGGCGCAATTGGGTACTCCGTCCAGCCGTCGAGGGCGAGTTGGCTCAGGATCCGACCGAAGAGGGTAGCGAACTTAAAAGCGTGCGCAGCGTCGGCCGCGACAGTGATCCGCGGATGACCCGGCACCGCGTCAATCACGAAGTTGCGGTCGGGAGGCATGGTGTAGAGGCAGGTCTTCGTCATCAACTCGGGGCCGAGGAAGCGGGGGATGTGTGCGTCGAGGAACCGGATTAGACGCTCCCGCGTCAGCGGATCCGGTTCGAACGTGCGCGTCTCCGCCGTGACCTCCTCGCCGCCGACGTCCTGGCCCGCCTTGGTCGCTACTTCGCCGTAGATTGGGAAACCATAGAACTCCTCCGGCGCCCGCCAAATCCAGATCGGGAAGCGGTCAGGCGCGAACTCGCGCAGGTACGGCGTGGCAAAGTAGGTCACCTGCTCTTGGGTCACCGTCAGAGGCCAGGTGATGCCGAGGCCGCCCAACAGATTGTTGGTCCACGCCCCGCACGCCAGGACAACATGCTTGGCGCCGAAGATGCCCTCGTCCGTCTGCACCTCAACCCCGTCCCCGACCGATCGGATGGCGCGCACCGGGAGGCCCTCGAGGATCGTTGCCCCGTGCCGCCGCGCCAGGGCGATGTGGACTGCGTTCGCCTTGGCCGCGTCGACCAGGCCGCTGTCGGCCTGGTAGAGCCCGCGCGCGTTGCCCGGCAGCTGGAACTGGGGGTAGCGGTACATGATCTCGTCGGCGCTCAGCACCTCGTGGGCGATCCCCTGCGCCTCCATTGCAGCGGCGCAGTGAGCCACGTCCTTGATGCCGGTCGTGCCGATCAGCTCCAGGTCCAACCCGCCTGTTTCGACGACGAGCTTGATCCCGCTCTCCTCCTCCATCCGACCCCACAAGTCGTAGGCGGGGCTGGCGAGGGCGGCATAAGCCGGGTCGTGGTAGGAGCGGCGGATAATTCGGGAATGGTCTTGCGAGCTGCCGCGCTCGTGACCGAGGGCGAACTGCTCCATCGCCAGGACGCCAGCGCCGGCCCGCTGCGCCAGCCAGTAGGCGGCCGAGCTACCGATCCCGCCGCAGCCGACAACGATGACCTCGTACCCGCGCTGCATCCGGGTCTGCCTCCGTCTCCGGTCGTTGCCGCCCGCGGCGTCCGGTCGACGTCCGAGCGTCGCTGGGCGGGCCTCGGGTGGATTCAGTTAGATCGCTTCTCCGGACGCACCACGTCCCGGTGACGTGTGATGGATGATTGTGGCGCAGCATAACGCAAGCGGCCGATGGATGACGACGGTGGCTACGCCACTGGCCCCGACCTCGCCGAGAGGGCCACGGTGCCGGTTGAGCGGGACGGCGGGTTCCGATGCTACGTCGTGCTGTCCGGGGCGTTGGTGACCGGCTCCCCGGATATTGGTCTGGTTCACCCGAACGGTTAGGATTGACGCCTTCGGCTGGATGACTGCTGCGCTGATGGCGATGCGCGAGCACTTGGGGGAAGCATGAAGGTCGAGTTGCGTCACGTCCCGTTACCGGACAAGGATTGCCCGTCAGCACCGCCGCCGATTCCGGCAAGCGAGTACGAGGCGCGGGCACGGGCACTCTACG
>JAUJMG010000061.1:13095-15882 GCA_030446955.1 Thermomicrobiales bacterium | reverse complement strand
ACTCCAACCACAACGGCGGTCTGGTCCTGTTCGGCCCGGACGGCTACCTCTACACGACGTTCGGCGACGGCGGTGCCGGCGGCGACCCCCAGGGCAACGGCCAAGACCCGGACAGCCTCCTCGGCAAGATCCTCCGGCTGGAGGTGACCACCAGTGAGGATGGCGACGACCCTGCCTACACCATCCCGGATGACAATCCGTTCGCCAATGGGAGCGAGGCCCGGCCGGAGATTTGGGCGTTCGGCGTGCGCAACCCCTGGCGTTTCAGTTTCGACCGTGCCACCGGGGACTTCTACATGGCCGATGTCGGTCAGAACCGGTACGAAGAAGTCAACTTCCAGCCTGCGGAGAGCAACGGCGGGGAGAACTACGGCTGGAATCTCACGGAGGGCCTTCACTGCTTCCCCGCGGACACCGACTGCGACACCGAGGGGTTGGTGCTGCCCGTGGCGGAGTACGACCACGACCTGGGCATCTCCGTCACCGGCGGCTACGTCTACCGCGGCGAGGCGATCCCGGCTTTGCAGGGTGTCTATCTCTACGCCGATTTCGGCACCGGCCTCGTCTGGGGCCTCGGTCGCGATGGGAACGGAGAGTGGGTCAGCTCAGATCCCATCGAGACCGGGCTGAACCCCAGTTCGTTCGGTGAGGATGCCACGGGTGAGTTGTACGTAACCTCCTTTGACGGCACCCTGTACTGGGTGGTGGACCCCGCCGCATAGACCCCCTTTCCCTCGTCATCATGCATGAGGACCTGTCTAACGAATCGGCCTTTGATTTGGTAGCGGGCCGGTTTCGGGCTGATGATGGACGGAACGTAAGGGGCACGGACTCCACGGTCGGGCGAGGCAAACTGACGGAAGCCGTGTTGGTGGCCGCCGTGTCACTCTGGTCTGGTCGAGCCGTGCCCCGACAAGGAGTGCTGGGACGGATTACGCGACGCAGATGCCCGGTACCGCCACCTTCTCGAAGAGATGGGGCTGGGTTACCGTGCTGTCAGGGTAGCGCCCGACGTGAGCCTGGAACTCGGGGGAAAAGAACGCAGTGCGCAATGCTTCGGCCGACTCCCAGACCGCTACGTTGACCAGGACCGAGCTGCCGGCGATGCCTCGATGCAGTTGGGTCGAGATGAAGCCCGGCTGGCGCTTCATGAAGGCGGCGTCCTCGGTCCAGACCGCCAGCAGGCGGTCGGCATCCTCCGGGGCGACGGTGAACGTGTTGATCAACACGACCGGGCCGGTCTCTTGTTGCAGTTGCTGGGCGATGGGCACGTGGGAGTTTATCTCGGCGAGCTTGATGGGCATGTCGGGCCTCCTCTTGCTGGTTTGCGGCCCGCGTCGGCAGCCCGACGCGAACGGGGCGTGGGGACGGGGCGGCTGGGACGGACCGAGAGTCCGACCGGCCGCGTGATGAAGGAACCCCTGGCCCGGCCAGGGTCGGGTCACCCCAACTCAGCGGCCGGTTGGGACGGCTTAAGAATGAGCCACAGCAGTGCCACCTCGAGCCCGATCTGGGCCGCCTTGCTGGTCAGGCTGAGGCCATCGACCGCCGCGTGTCCCTTGACCGCGGCGACGGTATAGGCCAGGAGCACCAATGGGTTGAGTACCGCGCCGAGGATGAGCAGCCGCCGGTCGTCGAGCTCGATGAGGCCGGTCCCGACGAGGTAGGCCAGTCCGGCGACAACCAGCACCGGCGTCGGGGGGCTTTGTAACTCTCCGGCACGGCTGGTGACGCGATGACGGAGATGTTGCTCAAGTTCCTTGTCGAGAAGAAGGCATCTGCACGCGGCGCACGACGGCGTGCTTGCGTGCTTAGGAAGACCGCGAGGCGTCCGGCGCGTCCAAGAACGGCGGCGGAACGTGGTCCGCCAGCCAGACGAACTCGTTACCGGCGTAGAAGGGCACGCCTGCCGCATGGGCTTCCCCAGCCCGGACGACCAGGATCACGGGTCTGCCACCCTTGCGACCGCCTACCTGACGCGCTGTGTCGTCGTCCGTGGAGAGGTGGACGTACTGACGTCGCATCGGCTTCAGCCCCTCGCTCAGAATTGCCGGTACGGCCCGCGAGGGAGTCCCGTGGTAGAGGATGGATGGCGGTGCGGCAGGGGTTCGGGCGAGTTTGCCGGGGAGAGAGTGGCCGTAACGGGCACGGATACGTCCACCGTCCAGCTCGAACCGGGCCTTGTCCGAATGGACGATCATCCGCTGCAGGTCATCATGCTTGAGGCCGCGCCAGGCGGCGCGGTGCTCGCGCAGCGCCTGGAGTAGATCGTCAACTGGCACCCAGCCTCCCTCGTCCACCTCCAGTTCATAGAGCCAGGGTGCGTGCCGCAGCGCGTGAGAGACCGTTTTGCTCAGTTGGACGAGGTCGGTGGCCATGACGTTGTCCCTTCAGGAAGCGCGGCCGACGGAGTCGAGCCCGGTCATCTTCTACCCCTCAGATTGCTGGTACTGCGCTTGGACAACGTGCAGCAGCGTCACGAAGACGCCGCCGATCACGTTTCCGAGCAACGCCGGTAGGAAGTTTGCCGTCAGCCAGTGGCCGACCGTGATCGGGGCACCGAGGAACATAGCAATGAACATCTGCGCGGCGGAGATCACCACGTTGTTGAGGCCGGCGAGGACCACCAACGCCGCAATCCCCCAAATGAGGACGAGCTGCGGACCGAGCCCCCTGGCGGCGATCAGCATCCAGGCCAGGGCTGTCATCAGCCAGCCGGCGAAGAGGGCCTTGACGAAGGCGGTCCAAAAGGGATAACCGGCGAGGGTCGTCGCTAATTCGAGGATG
>JAUJMG010000061.1:0-12995 GCA_030446955.1 Thermomicrobiales bacterium | reverse complement strand
GTCCCGTTGGGAGCGACAGGCGGCGGGTTGGCCTGCGGGGTCCACCCTGAGAGAACCGCTTCCGGAAGGCCTGGGCACGAATCCCGCCGTCGCCGGCGGTGGGGTCTGGAGAAGAGGGGGGCGGGACTGCGTAACCCTCGTGAATGCCCCCACGATGGACGCTTGATCGACGCGAAGGAGTACTTGATGGCGCAGGAGAAACCGGGCGTGGGGGTTGGGGTCATCATCCAGCAGGAGGGGAGGCTCTTGCTCGTGCGGCGGACGAATCACGGCGCGGGGACGTGGTCCACTCCGGGCGGCTACCTGGACACGGGGGAGAGCCCCGAGGAGTGTGCCATTCGGGAGGTGCGGGAAGAAACCGGGGTCGAATTGGGAGAAGCGACTTTCCTTGGCATCTCCAACGATGTTCATCCTGATGGGAAGCACAACGTCACCATTTGGATGGCGGGCGCGGCACCTTCCGGCGAACCCACCTTGGCTGCGGAAGGGGAGTTGGACGCCGTGGAGTGGTTCGCCTGGGAGTCCTTGCCCGAGCCGCGCTACCACTCCTTCGAGAACTTCGTCCAAGGGCGGACCTACCCTGCTGGCCTCGGCCCAGACTCGGTCGCCTCGGAGTAAAGGGCCACAAGGGCGGACCCCGCCTGCTGGAGATACAACAGCACGGCCCGGGCGCATCGCCCCGGGCCGTGCTTGTCGGACCTTAAACCTTAACGGTCGGCTGGTTACGAGGTCGGGGTGGCCATGCCGCCCGCTGCAGCACCACGGACCAGGTAGATCAAGACGTTGGTGCCGCCCTGGCCGTTGTCACTGAGAAGCGCAACACCCGAGTAGCCGGAGTTATTCACCTCTTGCAGGCCGAACATCAGCGTGTCGCCGAACTGGGTGCCGCCAATCGTCCCGCAAGCGATGTAATTCTGGATGTTCTGCGCGCTCTCGTGGACGTTGATGGCGTGCGGCGCGGAGACCAGATCTAAGATCGGCACCGGGATCTCGGTGATGCTCTGCTCAACCGGGATCGCACCGCCAGCGGTCATATCGCCCCCCATCGGGGCCGTCACTGGGGTGGCATTGCCGCTGCTCTGCGACGGAGTGATGCCAACGTCGGTCAGCGGGATTAGCGGGTTCGGGTCCAGGCTGTCGCACGTGCCGTTGTGGATGTGCGCCGGATGGGTCATCCCCGTCGGCTGTGAGGCCATTTCCGGCGTCGCGTTCTGCGCCAATCCAGCCGAGCCACCAAGCACCGAAAGACCGAGCGCGGCGGCCAGTGCCGCCGTCTGCGAAAACCGATTCCCCATCGTTCACCTTCCCTTCGTGGAACACTGCTCCGACACTCGCACTTCGCGTTGTCGGTGATTCTTGATGCACGGGCTGTGCCAGCCACCTGCGCGGTGTCGTCACGGCTGCTCGGATCTAGGCAGCCATGCATAGCTCATATCGATCCGTGCGGGACCTGCTTGGACGAAGGCATCCACCGTGCTTCTCCTAACGACAACGTCATCGGCACGAGGCATGGCAATGGAGGATCCGATGGAACTCAAACCGCTGGACCAGCAGGTCATCGTCATCACCGGTGCGTCGTCCGGCATCGGCCGGCTCACGGCCCTGGAGGCTGCTCGTCGTGGCGCCAAGGTCGTGCTCGCGGCGCGAGGGGCGGAGGCGCTTGAGGCCGCCGTGCAGGAGATTGCGGCTGCCGGCGGTACGGCCTTCGCCGTGCAGACGGATGTTGCCGACTTCGCGCAGGTGGAGGCCCTGGGAAGGCGAGCGGTGGAGCGCTTCGGGCGCATTGACACCTGGGTCAACAACGCCGCCGTCTCGGTCTATGGCGAGTTCGTCCAAATCAGTCCTGAGGAGTTCCGCCGCGTGATCGAGATCGACCTCATGGGTCAGGTCTATGGGGCCAAGGTCGCGCTCCAGCACATGCGCGGGCAGCCCGGCGGGTCCATCATCAACAACGCCTCCGGGTTGGCAGACCGCTCGGTTCCCCTCCAGACGGCCTACTGCGCCGCCAAGCACGGGGTGAAGGGCTTCACCGAAGGGCTCCGGGTGGAATTGGACCATGCAGGCGTTCCGATCCAGGTCGTCACCATCAAGCCGGGCTCGATCGACACACCGTTCTTCCAGCACGCAGAAACCAAGATGGGCGTCGAGCCGAAGCCCGTACCGCCGGTGTACGCGCCGGAACTCGTCGCCGAGGCCATCCTCCACGCGGCCACTCACCCGACCCGGGATCTCCCGGTCGGCGGGGCCTCCGCCGGCTTGGGGATCATGCAAGCGCTTGCGCCCCGATTGATGGATCTCCAGTTGCGGTTCGCCGGCTACTGGACCCAGCAGACCGACCGCCCGAAAGACCCCGCGGCGCCGAGTAATCTCGTGGCAGGTTCCCCCGGTCCTGGGGAGATCTACGGCGGCTGGAACGGGCGGCGATTTAGCCTCTACACCTGGCTCTGGCTCCACCCGCTGGCGCGGAGGGGCGTCTTCGCGGGAGGTGCCCTGGCAGGGTTTCTCGTCGCACGCGGTCGCCGTTGAGGTGGCGGGATCTCTCGTTCTTGCTGGCATGTGCTTTGCATCTTTTGCAACGATGAGCGAGCGCGTGGTAGTCGATCCGCGAAGGGGCGGAACGCCGGAGCGCCGCCGAACAGGAGGGTGATTGTGGACCGCACCAACAATCCCGGCCGGGGTGACGCGCCCACGGGCGACGAGGAGATGATCCGCGACGGCAGCCTGATCATTGACGAGTCGGCCGTCCGACGGGAGGGCTTCGTCGAGTACGAAGGCACCGTTGGTGAGGCCGATGCCGCTCGCGCCGATCGGGTTGTCGAGGCGAATGCGCCACTCGAGACCACGACGACCACCAGAGTAGAAACCGTCTCTTCCGGTGGCGGCGCCATGGCTGGCGATGACGACCTCTCGATGTCCACTGATAACACCGGCAGTGCCGGAACCCTCGCCGGTGGAGGAAGTGCTCCCTTAGCTCAGGTCCGAGAGGGCATGACGGTCGTCGACGCGAACGGAGATGAGGTCGGCGAGGTCTCCTACGTGAAGATGGGCGACCCGGAAGCGATGACGACGATGGGCCAGGAGATGGACACCGGAGGCTTTCTGACCGGTGGTCTCTTCGGTGGGGGTGACCAACCGGATGTGCCGGAGCCGTTCCGGAGCGAGTTGATTCGCGATGGGTTCGTCCGGGTCGACAGCAAGGGATTCTTCGGCAGCGACCGCTACTTGACCCCCAACCACATTGCTACCGTTTCCGGCGACACTGTCACCCTCAACGTGACGCGCGACAGCATCCCGGATGGCCAAGGCTAGATCCGCCAGCGGCTTGCCGTGAGGGAATGCTGGCGAAGGACGAGAACAGAATCGAGGGCGGCGCCGGCCGGCGCCGCCCTCGCACCATCTTGGGCCTGACGCCAACACCTGATCGCTGGAGGTGTCCCCGCAGGCTCATCACTCCCCAAAGAGATCCGTGCTGAGGTAGCGGAGGCCGGTGTCGCTGGCGATGGTCGTCACCGCGGTACCGGGTGGCGCGTCCGCGGCGAGGCGAAGGGCAGCGGCCACGTTCGCGCCGCCGGTGAACCCAGTCAGGATGCCCTCGCGCTGGGCGAGGGCGCGGGCAGCCTTGATTGCCTCCGCGTCGGTGACAGCCAGCGTGCCGTCGCAGACTTCCGAATCCCATGCGGGAGGAATCTCCCCGTAGCCGGCCCCCTGAAGCTTGTGACCGGGTCTTGTGATTGGCCGGCCCGCGATTGGCTCCGCTCCAGCCGGCTCGACCGCGACGCAGCGGATTCCCGGATCTCGGGCCTTGAGCGCCCGCGCGACCCCGACGAACGTGCCCCCGGTCCCGACGATGGCCGCAAACGCCCAGATTGTGCCCAGTGTACTACCGGCCTGCGCCCACACCTCCGGTCCCGTAGTCGCCTCGTGGGCCGCGGCGTTGGAGGGGTTGCGAAACTGGTCCGGCCGCCAGCCGTTCCGCTCCTGGACCAGTTCCCGAGTGCGCTCCTCGACGAGGGCCAGGTCCTCTCCGCTCACCTTGCCGGGCAGGCCTCCGGCGGCTTGCGGGACCAAGATCACCTCCGCACCGTAGGCGGCGAGCACCCGCCGCCGCTCCGGACTGTTGCCCTCGCTCATCACCGCGATGAGACGGTAGCCCTTGATCGCGCAGGCAATCGCGAGCCCGATGCCCATGTTGCCGCTGGTCAGTTCCACCACTGTCCCGCCAGGGCGAAGGTCGCCCCGTTGCTCGGCGTCTTCCAGGCAGCGCAGCGCAGCACGGTCCTTGACGCTGCCGCCCGGGTTTGCCAGTTCCATCTTCAGCAAGACCCGCCCTGGTAGTCCTGCCCCAAGCCGGTCCAGCGCCACCAGGGGTGTTCCCCCAATCAGCTCCAGTACGCTGGCAGCGATGTGTGGATGCGTCGGGAGATTCGCCATTGGAGATCAGTCTCCACACTCTGTGCTGGTCAGCGGCGTGATGACGGGCGAGATCGGGTTCGTTCCGGAACGTCGATCTCCCCAGTGATCGAAGGGTCGCGGTCAGCCGCGGGAGGCGGGCAGCGCCCGGGCATGCCGGCCAGAGTGGAAACGGACACCGGTGACCAAAACCACCCCGGCAAGGATCACCAGCATGCCCACCACGGTGCCCAGGCTGATCGGCTCGTCGAGGAAGAGCGCGCCCCAGAGCAGACCGAAGACGGGAATCAAGAAGGTGACGGTTGCCGTTTTCGTCGGCCCCACCCGCTGCACGAGCCGAAAGTAGAGCAGGTAGGCCACCGCCGTCGAGAGCACCGCTAGCGCGACCACTGCCAGGATCACCTCGCTTGAGGGAGGCGAACCTGGCAGGGTCGCTGCGGCGAACGGGAGCAGCACCAACCCCGCGGCGAGTTGCTGACCCACGGCCAAGCTGAGAGGCGGCACCTCCTGAAACACCCGCACCACCTGGACCCCGGCGATGGCGTAGCAGACGGTGGCCGTGACGGAGAGCGCCACCGCGAGCAGGACCGCCCCGTTGACGGGAAGAGGGCTCCAGCCCACCAGGACCCCCACGCCAGCCATGCCGAGTCCGATTCCGGCTGCCTTGCGGGCAGTGAAGGGTTCGGCGAGCCAGAGAGCGGCGACCAGGGCGGCAAAGAGCGGCGTCGTCGCGTTTAAGATTGCTCCCAGGGAAGCCGTCAGGTGAAGCGCTGCCGTGGCCACGAGCACCGCCGGTAGGGCACCGTTGATCGTCCCGAGCGCCAGATAGGCTCGCCAGCCTCCCTGTCCGACGATGGGGGTTCGGGTGAGGGCTGCGTAGAGCAGCAGCGCCGCCACCGAGCCGAGGAACCGCAGGCCCATGAGCAGCCATGGACCAAGTGCCGGCGCGGCTACCCGGATGAACAGGAAGCTGGCCCCCCAGAGGGCTGCGAGCGCCACGAGTGACCCAAGATCCCTCGCTCCCAACGCCGCCCCCGTTCCCGCTCCAGTCCGAACCCGCGTCGGACGCCCAGTCAGCCCTTCGTTACCGGTACTGTAGATGACGGGCTGGGGGGCAGATCATGGGCCGATGGGCAGATCCCTCCTCCCCGGTTGGGTTCCAAGGAAGAACGCGTGATCCCCAGGTGTCCCCAACGCAACAGGGTGTCACCGAAGGCTCAGGCTATACTCGGGCCGCGTGCCTAGCGGTAGCCGGTGGTGAAGAGGCGTTCGGCGGCAAGCCGCGCCGGGCGTCAGGGAGACCATGACCCAAGCCGAGATTGAATTGACGTTTTTGGGCACCGGCACGTCGAATGGCATCCCCGTGATCGGCTGCCCGTGCGACGTCTGCCACTCCACCGATGCTCGAGACCGCCGCAGCCGGACCTCGGCGGTCGTCCGCGACCGAGGCGCTGGTCGCACCTACCTCATCGATACGGCCACTGAGTTACGGACCCAAGCCCTGGCGGCGGGGCTGGATCGCGTCGACGCCGTGCTGATGACTCACGCCCACGCCGACCACACAGGCGGCTTCGACGACCTGCGTCGGTTCAACGAACTCCAGGAGGCCCACATCCCCGTCTACGCGAATCGGGGCACCGCCCAGACCCTGCGGGAGCGCTACGCCTACACGTTTGTCGACACGTTCTCGTTTTACGGCGGCAAGCCGGACCTGACGCTGCACGAGGTGGACGGGCCGTTCGACCTGTTCGGCCGCGAGGTGGTGCCGGTTCCGGTGTTCCACGGACGTCTGCCTATCCTCGGCTACCGGTTCGGTGACCTCGCCTATGTGACCGACGCCAAGCAGATCCCAGCTTCGTCGCTGGAGTTGCTTCGCGGCCTGGACGTGCTGGTGCTGAACGCCTTACGCGAGCGTCCCCACCCGACCCATCTAAGCCTGCCAGAGGCTGTCGCCACCGTGGAGGAGCTCCGCCCGCGCGCCGCCTACCTCGTCCACCTCAGCCACGAGTTATCCCACGCCGCTGCCGAGGCCCTGCTTCCCAGCGGTATTCACATCGCCTACGACGGCCTCACCGTGCGAGCGGCAGGATAGGGCTCTGTGGCGGGGTTCATGGAAGAGGCGTGATGGACGTGTGTGTCCGCCTTGATCTCGGCGGTTGACCTGAGTTAGGCCTGCCTGCTCCCGCACCGGCGCGGTGCGGCCCGGGCCATTCCTTTTCGTCTCACTTCGAAAGGATGGAAATCATGACGGCTCCAACCACTGACTCGGCGATGTACCAAACCATGCACGGGCAGCCGGAGGATCTTCGCCGCCTGCTGGCGACCGGCTGGGGTCAGGCTGCCGAGGCGGCTGGGTTGATGGTCGGTGCTCGCCGAGTGTTCCTCGTTGGCATTGGCACCAGCTATCACGCCGCGCTGGTCGGGTCCTGGTTGCTGCGCGCCGCCGGCCTGGACGCCCGGGCGCTGCTCTCCTCGGACGTTGCACTCTACCCCGATGCGGTCCTGATGCGGCCGGACGACGCGGTGATCGTGATGGCGCACACGGGGGTCAAGCGCTTCTCTGGGGAGGCGATGGCCCGCGCCAAGGCCGCCGGGGCGACGGTGCTCTCTGTTGGCAGCCAGACGGCGGAACATCCCGGATCCCAGCTGGTGCTGCGCACGATCGAACGGGAGAAGTCGGCCGCTTACACGGCATCCCACCTCGCCGCGATAACTGTGCTGGCCCAGGTTGCCGCGGAGATCGGGGAGCAAGGGACGCCCAACGGTTCCGCCGCGGCAGGTTTCCGAGTGGCCCTGGAGCGTTTGCCGGATCACGTAGCGGATGCCCTTGCGCGGGAAGAGGAAGTGGTGCCGATCGCGCGCGAGGCGGCCGAGCGCCGCGTCTACGTCACCGGCGCCGGACCTAATGAAGCGACCGCCTTAGAGGCAGTGATCAAGGTTCGGGAGGCCGCCTACGGCCAGATCGACGCGCTCGCTCTGGAACAGTTTCTCCACGGTCCGATCGTCGCCGTCAACGCTGGCGACCTTGCGGGTGTCGTTCACGTCCCGGGTGCGGCGGCGGAGCGGACCGCCGAAGTCGCCGCCGTGCTCGGGGCGATGGGAACGCAGCTTTGGGTGGTCGGCCAGCCCATCCCAGCCGTCTCGGAAGCGACGACCTTCGAGTTGCCTGCATTGGCGGACCTACCGGAAGCGCTGAGTCCCCTGCTGACCCTGGTCCCCATGCAGCTTCTGGCGTACCACATGGCCGCCCACAAGGGGGTCCACCCCGACACCTTCCGCCGCGACGACCCAACGTACGCCGCCGCGTTCGGCCTGATCAAGCTGTAGCCGACCTGAGAAAACCGGAAGGGGCCAGGCACCCCAGGCACGTTGGAGGGGCTCGTCTCAAACCGCTCGAATCCCGCGAGCTTGGATGGGCTGTGCCCTGAAGTGACTCGCTCCGGCATTGGTATACTAAGAGTCGACGGGTAGGGCGTTCGGACCGGTCTGGGCCCCCGTTTCTCCCGTCCGCGTCCACTCCCGGCCGGTGACCGGCGACCGATCTTTTCCCTACAAACGGAAAGGTCGGTAGATTTACGGTCGTTCTGCGGGGAGGACCGGGGCGCGGTCCGCGGATCGGGGCGGAGGCCGGCCTCATTGAGGGCCGCGCGACTCGCCCTCCGAGCCCGATTCCGGTCGAGTCCTGGCCCGAGCCGCCACGTTCGCTCGGAACAGGAAGGCACAGGTAGGTCGATGAGCCTCGAGCGACGCCCGCTCTTCCCTGTGGTGGAGCCGGAGGCGGTGCCGGGGCGCTACGGGTGTCCGATGCTGGTGCGGACGCGCTTCTCCTTCACACCGGACGGTCCCCCGCTCATGCGCTGCTCGCTGGGCTGGGCATTGCACGATGGTCTGGAAGTGGCGCGCTGCAAAGCGACGGATGTCCTCACGGACTGCTGGAAGGTCCACCCGGAGCGTACCCCGGTGGTCGCTGAAGCGGCGACTGATACCGAGGCGGAGAGGATGACGGTCGACTGATCGCACTCCATCCCCTCGAACGCCGACGCACTGAACCGGCTGCTCTGGCCCCACGGCCAGGGCAGCCGTGTTTTAGCCTCCAGCTATCTCCGTCGGCCTAGGTGCATCTAGAGCGGCGTGAAGCCCCGGTCGCACACTCCATCCGCCCGGCCCCTTTGGGGTCTCGGTCGGCGAGCGTTTTGCGAGCAAGGGGTCGTCAGCCCTCCTGTACGGTGCGCTTGAGCTCCAGTAGGGCGGGGTAGTCGCGCGTCATCGCGGTGAGGTGCTGCCAGAGATCGCGCGCCGCGCTAGGGTCGGCCGGCAGATCATCCAGCTTCACGAACATCCCCGGTTCGTCGCCGAACAGGAACGTCGGTGTCCCGAAAACTCCCGAAGCCGCGGCCATTCGGTGCGACGCTTTGACGGCAGCTAATCCCCGCGACATCATCGCCGGTGTCGGCGGCGCCCCAGCGCCGGATTCCAAGATCTCGACGAGCCCGTCGAACGTGCGGTGGTTCTCCTCGTGCCAGAAGGCGAACATCCGACGTCGGTACTCGTCGAGATCGCCGCCGGCCTCCCGTACCAACTCGTGCCCTGCAAGGGAGAGAACGACCGGATCCAGCCGGTCGACCGGCACCTGCCAAACGGGAAGTGACCCCGGCGACCGGTGCGCCTCCGCAAGCGAGAAGGGCCGAAAGTCCACCCGCGCCCCGGCCGCATCGACCCATCGTTGGGCGAGGTAGCTAAACGGGCAGCCGAAATCAAACCAAACGAGTGCCTCGACGCCTGCATCGGTCACCCGCTTGCTCCCGCGATAGGGCTTGGCCCCCCAGCATGGAACCCCGCTCCTCCGCAAGACGCCCGCCGCCGAAGGCACGAAAGGGAACGGTCGTACGAGAGGGAGGCGGGACCACTAGGGGACGCAGACGGAGGGGGCTGCGCTCAACCGGCCGACGCGAGAGCCGTTGTTCCTCGACCTCGCCGGTCGTCGGGCTACTTCTGTGGCGCCGGACCGAATGGGGCATTTTGGCGAATGAACGCCTCGACCTCTTCCGGCAAGTGCTCTCGCAGGTCCAGGGCCGGATACTTGAGTTCGCTCGGCAGGTAGAGGTGGAAGGTGACCTGCACCGGCTCGACCCGCTCCGACTCTGCCCACCAGGCGTAGAGTTCTGGTAGCCACGCGAAATCTCGCGCCAGCACGCGCCAGAGCGCGATGGCCGCGCCCCGCTCGTACGTCAGCGCCTCGCCGAAGTAGACCTGAGCGCCGCCATTCTCCAGGATCCGCACGACATCGTCGTAATGCCGGGGAGACCCTTTGAGCGTGAACCGGTAGCCCTCGCCGCCGCGGTGGGCGTCGGACGTGGCCGTGCTCTGCCGTTGCTTGGCGCCCCCGCTCTTGCGCCGCCCTAGGAGTGGACTCATGCCCTCGGTTCCTCCGCCCTGTCCCCGCCGATCGTCGTGCGCTGCCGCACTCTGACCCATTGCCCAGCCTGCTGACCCAACCGCGGCGCATTGTACCCCGTGAGTGACCGGCCCCTGGCCGCTCAGCCGTCGGCGGTGCCCCGCTCCAGAAGGGAGACGTGGCGGCGCATCGCGGCGAGCGCGCCGGACGCGAGCAGCAGCAACGGCCCACCGAGACCGACGATGCCGCCAGCAAGGGCGATGGTGCTGGGCGGGCCGAGCGAGTCCGTGGCCCACCCAACGACGCCAAACCAGCCCGCAGCGGCGAGGGTCACCACCGCCGTCCACGTCGCGTAGACCCGTCCGCGCAGCGCGTCCGGGACGGCCTCGGCGAGGTATGCCTGCATCGCAATCACGGCCCAGGCATCGGCAAAACCCAGGAGAATCCAGCAGCCGAAGATGACCGGCAGCGGTGGCGTCCATCCCGCCGGCACGAGCATCAAGGGCGCCAGGTACCCGACCGCCATCAGCCGAGCCCGTCCGATGCGTCGCTCCACCCGTGCCGCCGCTAGCGCACCGATCGCGGTGCCGCCTCCGAAGCAGGCCGTGAGCAGCGCGTAGTGTGTGCCGGCACGGTCTCCCAACGCCGCCGCCTCTTCAAGATAGATCAGGGTGGCGACGCCGATGATCGCCACCACGAGTTGCCACAGGGCCTCCACCGCCGCCGTTCCCCGGACCACCGGGTTTTGGACCACGGCGGCGAGTCCTTCGCGAACATCCCGTCGCATGGACTCCCAGGCGCCCGTCCCGGCCAGGATCTGCCGGGTTGGCCGGGGCAGCACGAGCCGGCGGAGCAGGGCGGCAGACACGAGAAAGCAGAGCGCTTGTAGCCCGAACGCCGGTCTTGGCCCCGCGAGTCCGATGATGCCGGCGCCGATCGCCGGGCCAATCACGCGGATCATGCTGCTACTCACCTGGCTGATCGAGAGCGCCCGTACCAGCAGGCCGGGTTCCACCACCGACGGCACCGCCGCCAGCTCCGCTGGTTTGAACGCGGTGTTGCCGGCTGCGACCAGCGCGGCCAGCACCCCGATCTGCCACGCCTCGGTGGCGAACGGCAGGAGCACCACGGTCACCGCTCGGCCAAGGTCGGCGTAGAGCATCACCAGGCGCCGATCGAGGCGGTCGGCCAAGAGGCCGGCGACGGGCGAGAGGATCACCCGCGGCACCGTTTGGATCACGAAGATGAGGCCCAGCAGGCGGGAGGATCCGGTTAGACCGTAGGCCAGAAGGGGCATCGCGATGCTTGCTAGAGCCTCCCCCAGCCCGGCCACGATATGCACCAGCCACAATTGCCGGAAGCGGCGGTTGGCCAGTACCTCACCGTAGCCACCCCCGCCCGGCAGGACCAACCGAACCGCCGATCGCGCACGCCCTTGCCGCAGTGCCGTGTCGCTGGCCCGCTCCCGTTCCGCGGTGGGCACCCCCACGCCGCTCCTCTCGTTCCCCTTGCCTCTCCAACGGTCGGAGCGATGGTACTGGATCGCCGCCCGGAAGGTCGTCGTACGTCCGCCTCGTCAGCGCCCCTGGCGCGTCGTGACCTCTTGCACCGGAATACCGTCGAGCCTAGAGTGACCGCCGCTCCGGCAGTCTCAACTGGGACCGAGTCGGGGGTGTCCTTCCCGGCCTCTGGAGAAACCCATGGTGGAGCCGGCACCGGCGCGCAATCTGGAACTGAAGGTGGGTTGCGATCCGGCGACGCTGGCGCACGTTCGGGAGCGCCTTGCGGCCGGTGGTGTGTCCTTCGTCACCCTCACCCAGGTCGATACCTACTTCGCGGTGCCCAGCGGCCGGCTGAAGCTGCGGCAGTCTACCCTGGCCATAGGCAACGAGCAGACGGCCGAGTTGATCGCCTACGTCCGGTCGGACACCTCCGGGCCGCGCTGGAGCGCCTACCACCGGGTACCCCTAGCTGCCGTGAACGCAGCGATGCTGAAGGCGGCCCTGACGGCTACCGTTGGCGTGCTGACCGAGGTGATTAAGACCCGGACGGCGGGGGTGCGGGGGAGGACGAGGGTCCACTTGGACGAGGTGCAGGGGCTGGGCGCGTTCGTCGAACTGGAAACCGTGGTGGTTGGCGAGGACGATGGCAACGCCGACGAGGAGCTGGCGGAGACGGCCGCGCTGCTTGGACTGGACCAGGTCGTGCCGATCCCTGGCTCCTACAGCGACCTCCTGCTCGCGGCACGGCACGGCCTCGCAGATGCGGCAACGAAGACGAACGACGTTGGGCAACTGGTGAATGATGACGGCCACGGGTTGGAGGGGCAGGGATGAAGATCGGGTTCGTGCTGCCGATTTCGGAGAGCGATGCCACGCGGGAGACGCCACCCTATGCCGAGATCCGGGATCTGGCGCTGGGGGCGGAAGACGCGGGCTTCGACTCTGTCTGGCTCTACGACCATCTGCTCTACCGGTTCGGAGACCCGCCCACCACCCGAGGCGTGTGGGAGATCTGGACGCTGCTTTCCGCGCTGGCTGAGGCGACGGAGCGCGTCGAGTTGGGCGCACTGGTGCTCTGCGTGCCCTTCCGCAACCCGGCGTTGCTCGCGAAAATGGCCGACACCCTAGAGGAGGTCAGCGGCGGCCGTTTCATCCTGGGGCTCGGCGCGGGGTGGCACAAGCCGGAGTTTGATGCCTTTGGCTTCCCGTTCGATCACAAGGTGGACCGCTTTGAGGAGGCGCTCGCGATCATCCTGCCGCTGATGCGAGAAGGGAAGGTCGACTTCGCGGGAACCCACTACCGGGCAGCCGGCTGCGAGTTGCGACCCCGCGGGTCCCGCTCCGGTGGCCCCCCGATTCTCATTGGCTCCTCCGGGCCGAGGATGCTGCGATTGACCGCCCAGCATGCCGACCAGTGGAACACCTGCTGGCTCGGCCAACCGGCCGCGCTGGCCCCTCGACGCAGGGACCTCGAAGCCGCCTGCGCCGAAGTCGGGCGAGACCCTTCGACGCTGGAGGTGACCGTTGGCGTGACAGTTGCCTACCCGGATCTGAACCCAGCCCGACCGGGAGAGCCGCCCGACCCGGCAAAGGCACTCTTCGGAACCCCCGAGGACATCGCTGCCGGCCTCAAGGGCTACGCCGACCTTGGTGTCTCCCACGTGATGTGCGCCTGCAGCCCGACCAAC
>JAUJMG010000346.1 GCA_030446955.1 Thermomicrobiales bacterium | reverse complement strand
CAACCCGGACCTCGCGCTGACGGTCTACCTCTTCCAGCCGGCCGCCGATGACGATACCGCCGCCGACCTGGACGGCGATGGGCTCACGGCGGCCGAAGAGGCGAACCTCGGCACGGATCCAACCCTCGCCGACACTGACGGCGACGGGGTCGAGGACGGGGTCGAGGTTGACGCGGGCACCGACCCGACCGACGAGACCGACGCCTAGCCCAACTGCTGTCGATCGAAACGACGCCGCGCCGGGGAGATCCCCGGCGCGGCGTCGTTATCAGGGAGAGTCGGTCCTAAAACGGGTTCTCTTGCGGGAAGAACCGCGCTTGGAGGCGGAATCGCGTCTCGATCACCCGCCCCAGGGCCTGCACCCCGAAGACCTCGCTCGCGTGATGACCGACTGCCAGAAAGTTGATTCCGGCCTCCCGCGCTACGGCCGGTGCCCACTCCCGCCCCTCGCCCGTCAGGTAGAGGTCCAGCCCTCGTCCGATCGCCTCGTAGAGCTCCCCCGTCCCGCCGCCGGAGACGATTGCTGCGGTACGGATCGTCTCCGATCCCCCGGCAATCAGCTGAACCGGTCCGCCGACGACCTGCTCCGCTCGCGCGACCAGCTCGTCCCTGGCCACCGGCGGCCGCGCCCGCGCCGTCAACCCGACCTTAACCGTGGACTCGGGCAGGTCTCCAAAATCGAACCCGACGACCTCCAGCCCCAGCAGCCGGGCCAGTTCGGCGTTGTTACCGACCTCTGGGTGGGCGTCAAGGGGTAGGTGATAGGCAGCGAGACTCATCCCACGCTCATGCAGAAAGGCCGCCCGGGCCTCATCGAAACGACGCGCGGGGTCCCGCTCCGGGTCCTCAACCTCCCAGAACATCCCATGGTGGGTCAGCACCAACTCGGCTCCCCATGCCGCCGCGTCGTGGAACAGCGCCAGATTCGCGCTCACCCCGAGCGCCACTTTGGTCACAACGGGAGCCTTCGTCCCGCGGACCTGCAGCCCTGTCGGCGCGAAATCCGGAATCCGGTTCGGATCGACATAATCATCAAGCGCCGTGATGAGGTCATCTAGCGGCATGAGTGACATCGTCTGGTGCTCCTCTTCTTCATGCGGTCGGGGCCTGCCAATCTACTCTCTCCCCACGTCCGATGTGATGGTTGCCGTTGACGGTTCGCGCCCCTAAGCCTTCGGTGTTCGGGTCCGCGCCAATCGCGAGAGCGAGGCCGGGCGTATACCGGGGTGGACGGATCGGACCCGCCGGCTCCGCCGCCCGCCTTGTACTTCAAGAGGGGTCTGTTAGAGTCACGGGATTGATGCCTGGCGCGTCCGCACTCACCGGGCAGCGCGGGCCTCATCAGGCCGAACGGAGGATACGACGCGTGCGAGAGAGAGCAACACCGGCCGTCCGTCAGGCAGAAGGTGGGGTAACCCGAACGCCGACTGGGGCGCAGGTCGTCGGAGCGGGAGCGCTTGGGAAGTGGGCTCTCCATCCGGTGCTGCTGGCCGCCGTCACCCTGACCCTGTTGCTCGCCGGTGCCCTCCCGGCCACCGGCGTAGCCCATCACGACACGGAGTCGGCAGCCTCGCCCGCACCCGCTGGCGTCGGTGGCCCGACCGCTCCGAACGTGGAAACGCCGATGGCGGTCACTCCTCTGTCCGTTGACGGCGACCCGATAGTGACCCTGGTACCGGCGCCCGCCAGTGCCACTGCCGTCTACGTCGTAGGGCAGGAGGGGTTGTACCGCACCACCAATGGTGGCGAGAGCTGGGAGCCGGCTGGGCCACCCCCGCCCTCAGGCCGTCTCGTCGCCGCTCAGGACAGCCCGCTCGTCCTCCTCGCCGGCAGCCGGCCGCCGTGCGCCCGCGGCGGCGGCCCCGACGTGACCCTCTCCCGCTCCGACGACGGCGGCGCCACCTGGCAGCCTCTTTCGGGGGAGATCGGCGTCGAGCCCCTGGCGATCTGGCGCGAGGCAGAGCTAGCCATCGCCGCGGACTGCGCCGGCCTACGGATCTCGCGCGATACCGGTCGCACATGGGCCGATCTGCCCGTCCTCCCGCCCGGCTCCGAGGTCACCGCCTTCGCTCCGCTTGCGACAAGCGATGTGGCTCAGCCCGCCGCCCTCCTCGCCACCACCTCCGAAGGGGGCACCAGCCGCCTCTTCCACCTCGACCTGACCGACCCCTCGGATCCAGCATTGAGTGACCCGCTGATCGAATACTGGGGACTCGGCTCCCTCACCGGCGACGAGGACCGCTACGTCCTCGGCGCGGCCACCGGTGTCTGGCTCAGTGATGACAGGGGCGCCACCTGGACCCGGCACCGAGACGGGCTGGAGGCAGTCACCATCTCCGTCGATCCCCTGGTGGCCACCGAACCCATTCCCGATGAGGAACTCCAGCGTGGCTTCGGCATCGACACCGTCGCCTCCAATCCCGCCTCGCCGGACCCCCTCTACGCCGGCAGCATCGATGGTCTCTTCACCTCCCGAGACGCCGGCACCACCTGGGAACAGGTGGAGGGGGTGGAAGGCCGGGTCTCAACCCTAGTGCTTGCCCCGACCGGGGGCCGCCTCTTCGCCGAGACCCCAAGCGGCGTCATCGAGGTGCCGCTCCAGCCATAGCACATCTTTTCAGCCTGAGCCGAATGGCGCCCGGGGTCGTGGCCACCCCGGCCCGGGTCGTGAATGCGGCACGATCAGAAACCGCCTCGCGGACTTCGTCGTAGGAATGAATGCACATGCTGGTGCAGCGTCAGCGGGCGTGCCTGAGGGAGGGAAGACTTTGAGCAGAGGCGGGTGGTGTTACAGCCCCCTGCTGGTCGTCCTCATCGATATTGCGGTCGTGCCATCGACAGCGGGACGGCGATAGGCGGCGATGAGGTCGCAATCATCCCTCCGGGACCCGCAACGACGCCCGCGCCATCGTCGGACTCATTGGTCCTGCCACCCCGCCAGTGCTCCGTGGACCCCTGCTTCGCGGTCCCAGCCCCGCCGTGTGCCGGCGCCCCGGATTCTTTTTGAGGCTGCCCACTGTTGCTGCCGATCCCGGCTTCTTCCCCGCCAATGGCCCCCCGGCGCCTTGCTCGTCCTACTGCCTTGCCCCCTCGACACCGGAAGAACCCGGCGGCAGGTGCCGATTCGTCTGGAGCGGCACCCCGTGACCGTGTTCTCCCAAGCCCCGTCAGCCAACGGTGTGATGCGCCGAACGAGATGGCGGTGGCCACACCGACGTCCTAGTACGCGCTCGAATCCCCACCGTGGGGCGGGCGCAACCGACCGCGAGGTCCACTACCAGTTGCGAAGCAACTGAAGTCTCTGCCGGAACCACCATCCGGCTCGTCGATTTTGTCTTTGAACCCGCTCAGGCCGAGTGAAGATCGGCTCGACGGTGAGTTGGGTCAATGATGGTGACGCCACCCATACCAGCCCCGCCTACGTCGGCGGCACCACGTACTGGGACTCCAACATCCTCGACAGCGGCCAGTCCTACGCCTTCACCTTCACCGAGCCCGACTCGTTCGACTACCTCTGCACCCTCCACCCGACGATGAAGGCCCACTTGGACGTCGTGGCGTAGCCCCGCCCCAGCCCCGCTCCCTTGCACCCTCCGTGCGGCACCGACTGCCCGCCGGACCGGAAAGTTAGCCGCAAGCGCCGGGAGCTCCGTGCGACAATCTCCCCACACGGGCGGACCTATCGCGTCCGCACAGGGTGGAGGCGTGCGGCGCGCCGCAGCAGGGAAGGGGCAAACGAAGGTGGAGGTCACATACCGGTCGGGGGATCCGTTGGCGGAAACGGCCGACACGCTGATCGTGCCGGTCACCGCGCCAGTGGACGGGGCGACCCTCGCCCTCACCGGCCCGGCCGCGGGCGTCGAGGCCGCCTTGGATGGCGAACTCGCCCCCCTCGCCGCCGATGCCCGCTTCACGGGCAAACGCGGCACCGTCTTCCAGCTCTCCACCCTCGGCCGGCTGCCCGCCCGCCGGGTCGTCCTCGCCGGCCTCGGGCCGGCGGGGAACGTCGACGAGGAGGGCGTCCGCCGCGCCTGGGGCGCGGCGACCGTCGCCGCCCGCGACGCCGGAGCATCACGAATCGTCTCCGTGCTCCCCGCCGCCAACGGCAGCCTCGACGCCGGCCAGGCGATCGCGGCCGCCGTCGAGGGCGCCCGCCTCGCCGCCTACCGCTTCACCCGCTACTTCGGCGCCGGCCGCAAAGACGACCCGGCCCCCCGCGAGGTGGAGGCCATGGCCTTCGTCGGCGACGGCCTGGAGCAGGACGCGGCAGACGCGGCCCTTGCCCGCGCCGCCGCGATTGTGGACGGGGTGGCCCTGGCGCGGGACCTGGTCAACGAGCCCGCCAGCGTCCTCAACCCGCCCGAGATGGCCGCCCGCGCCGAGCGGGTCGCGGCCGACGCCGGGCTGGAGATCAAGGTTCTCGGACCGGCGGAGTTGGAGCAACTGGGTGCGGGCGCCATCCTCGCCGTCGGAAAGGGCAGCGCCAGCGAGCCGCGCCTGATCCACCTCACCTACCGCCCCGAGGGCGCCACCGCCGAGACCCGCCAGGTCGGCCTGGTTGGCAAGTGCATCACCTTCGACACCGGCGGTTACTCCATCAAGACCTACGAGGGCATGCTCGAGATGAAGGGGGACATGGCGGGCGGCGCGGCCGTCCTCGGCGCGATGTCCGCCCTCCGCGCCGTTGGCTGCCCCCACGTGGTCCACGGCGTGATCTGCGCGGCGGAGAACATGATCTCCGGCACCGCCTTCCGCCCCGGCGACATCCTGACCGCCCTGAACGGGATCACGATCGAGGTCCTCTCCACCGACGCCGAGGG
>JAUJMG010000345.1 GCA_030446955.1 Thermomicrobiales bacterium | reverse complement strand
GCATTGCTCTCCGGACTCTCTTCCGGCACCCAGCGCTCGTCGCCCCAGAAGACCTCCAGAGATTCCCAGGGGACGCGATCACGGAATGGCGGGAGTGCCAGCAATTCTCCCATTCGCTTCGGCGTCGATCCACCGGAAAGTGCCACATAGGCCCGGCTCCGCGTCGCGACGGCTGCGGAAGTGATCGCCGCAAAGGCGTCGGCAGCACCTAGGGCAAGGGCGTCGACATCGGTGAAGACACGGACTAGTCCACGAGGTCCGTAGTCCAACTCCTGGACAGGCAAGGACGTCTCGGTCATTCGGGCGTCTCTCCACCAGTTTCGGTCACGTCCCTCGACAGGAGTGATGCAACAAATGTGAGCGACTCCTCAAAGACGCGATCCCGGCCGAAGGCGTGCAACTCCGGTCCAAGCAGATTCGGGTCGTCTGGCTGCTCGGCGTAAACCATCCGGCTGACCGGAGGCATGTTCGGGGTCTCGCTCGTTGTCGCCAGTCCGGCGTCGTTGACACGCTCAACGGTGAATGTGCCAGGGGCATCGCCAACCGCGCGGAACGAAATAAGGCCGAGCCCCCGGTCGAAGGCGGGGTTGGCGACCGATCGAAGCTGGATGGTGATGTCGCGACCAGGCCGGTTCCGACGTGATACCGTCCGGAGCGGAAGGCGATAGCCCGTTCGCGTCCGCTCCAATCCCGACGTCGCCATCCACCCGAGCCGTGTCGAGAGCCAACCGGCGGTGAGGAGAGCTGCGGTCAGGCCCGATGCGCCGGCCTGGTTGCGCGGCGCATAGACGATCTGGACATCATCGATGCAGTCCAGGCAGGGACGAGACGCCGGAGCATCGAAGAACTGAGCCACCAACTGCCGCCACGGCGTGAGCCGAGACCAGGCAAAGTCGCTCACCATAGGGCAGGCCCGCCCCGTCATCAGCGACGCCAACGTTCGAAGGTCCCGCCCCGGCTCTGAGAGCGCGGCGGTGTCGACGATGAGACGATCGGCGATCTCCGTCAGGTCATGGAAGAGCGGGCTTGCGCTTGGGGAGTCACCCGGCCACCAGAGAAAGTCGGGCAATTCCGCGACGAGCAGCGGCGAGGCCAAGTTGGCCAGGTGGTTGGCCGACAGGGAATCAGCTTCGATGGTAATGCACTCGAAGCGCACCACAGGCCGGCCTTTTTCAGCCGGTTGCTCCAACAACCCGACGCGGACATCCAGCCCAGGATCCTCACTACTCACGCGGTCTGGGTCGGCGACGAGCACGATGGCCCGAGAGGGATAGAGTTCACCTAGGTGGACAACCGCGCTCTCGATCCGCTTGGCTTCCGAAGCCGAGTGGGCCACGGCGATCAAGTTGAGCGTATTGGCACGCATTCGGTCGCTGCCGATGGCCCCACGAGCGCCGTCTCGAGCCAGTTGTGCTGGACTGCCCTCGGGAGCCATCGCCCCGTCGGCGCCCTCCACGTCCTCAGCCCGATCCTGTCCCGCCTCCAGCTGATCCCAGAGGCGATTCAGCTCGTCATGAACGACGCCCGCGTCCACGACATGAGCCTGCCAGGTTGCAGCCAGGACAGCCTGGGCGGGTGCCGCAACGCGGCCGGTTCTTCCCGCAAGCCTCGAACTTGTTACCGCCATGGTTGACCTCCGATCGACAGACGGTCGCATGCGCTGGGTGCCGGCAGAGCATCTGGCAGGTCGGGAGCGCTCTGGTCTCCGGTACGGATGGTCCTAGCCGTGTCCACTGCCATGCCACACGGCCCTCGGCCCAGCGCCTACCCGCCACGCTATGGGCGGCGCCACGCCCGTCCGTCGCGCTCCAAGAGGAGGTCGGCGGCCTCGGGTCCCCAGGTCCCCGCCTCGTATGGTTCCGGCGGCTGCCCTTCGGCCCAGCCGTCGAGGATCGGCTGCATCAGCGCCCACGCGGCTTCAACTTCATCACGGCGAGCGAACAGGGTCGGATCGCCCAGCATGGCATCAAGCAGAAGCCGCTCGTACGCATCCGGCCCGGCCTGTCCGAATGAGTTGCCATAGAGAAAATCCATCCGGACGGTTCGAAGGTGAGTTGTGGCGCCGGGAACCTTAGCGGCAAAGCGAAGCGAAATACCCTCGTCCGGCTGGATCCGCAGCGTCAGCACGTTGGGCGCCAGATCGACATCGCTGAGGTTCCCCAGGCTTTGGAACATCAAGTGGGGGACGGGCTTGAACTCGATGGCGATTTCCGTCACCCGCCGGGGCAATCGCTTACCGGTGCGCAGGTAAAACGGCACCCCAGCCCAGCGCCAGTTCTCGCACTCCAGCTTAAGTGCCACGTAGGTGTCGGTGTAGGAATCTGGCGGGACCCCCTTCTCCTCACGATAGGCGCCTACCGGTCGCCCGCCGCTGAAGCCACGCTCGTACTGCCCCCGCACGGTCCGCCGCGTCACTTCGGCTCCGCGCGGCACTACCACCGAGCGAAGCACTTTAACCTTCTCATCCCGGACGGCATTGCCGTTGAAGAAGGCTGGCGGCTCCATCGCGACGACCGTCAGCAGTTGGAGCATGTGGCTCTGAACCATATCTCGCAGCGCCCCGGCGCCTTCGTAATAGCCGGCCCGCCCCTCGACACCAAGTCCCTCAGCCGCCGTGATCTGCACATGGTCCACGAACTGACGATTCCAGATGGGCTCAAAGAGCACGTTCGCGAAACGGAACGCGAGCACATTCTGGACCGTCTCTTTCCCGAGGTAGTGGTCGATTCGGTAGATCTGCCGCTCGGAAAAGACGGCAGCCATCTCGGCGATCAGGGCACGGGCGCTGGGGAGGTCGTGCCCGAACGGCTTCTCCACGACCACTCGATGCCAACTCTCGCTGGGATCGGCATAGATATCCTGTCGTTGGGCCGCGCCAGAGGCGCCAAGGTGCTCGATAATCGGGCCGTAGTAGTCGGGAGCGGTGGCCAGGTAGAAGAGCCGGTTGCCCCCCGCGCGCCGTTCTCGGTCAATCCCACTCAGACGCTCGTTGAGCGACTCATAAGTTTCCGGGGCTTTGAAGTCACCACGGACGTAAAAGAGGCCTCGTGCGAAGTGGTTCCAGCTCTCATCCGTCACGGGTGTACGGGCGTTCTTGGCAACCGCCTCCCGCATCTGAGCGCGAAAGTCGTCATCGCTCCAGTCCCGATGCGAGACCCCGACGATGGAGAAGCCTTCGGGCAACGGGTGGCCAACGGCGAGATCGTAGAGCGCCGGCATTAACTTGCGTCCGGTCAGGTCACCGGTTACGCCAAAGATGACCATGACGCAGGGCGCGGGGACCCGGTCCAGGTGGAGCCCGGCACGTAACGGATTCGCGAGCAACCCGTCACCCCGCTCGGCTCCGTCCGTAACCGCGGCGGCGAGTTCCAGCTCCTGGGTATCGCCGCGGGTCGTCGTCTCGGTCCGCGGCTTGTCAAGAACGTCAAGGTCGGTCATAGCGAGTCCCATCTCATATGCGGGTGATACCGAGAGCGATTGAGCGAGCGCGGAGAACGGCCGAGCGTTGAACTCATCGGCGAAGCGCCCTCGCTGCCATTCGCAAGGACCACGCCGCTCGTCCGATCGGGACGGTATGAATGGCGCACATCTCGTCCGGGTGGATTGTGAAGAGATCCCGCCTCCCGCCGGAATCCAGGAGAACCATCGACCCCAGGGCTGAGGCACCAGCATCGGATCATGCCGACCGCAACCGGTGCATATTTTAGAACTCCGCCTTTCTCGCGGCCTCCGGCGTCCGCTCGCCCTCCATGGCGTCCTCCTCGGGCGTTTGGCTGGCCGGGGTGAGCAACTTCGCCGCGTCTGCGGTCGGTGGCAGTTCACCCCCCCTGGGGGAGCGGTCCCCCTCGCTGTCACCCTCGGCCCAAAACTCACGGCTAGATGGGGCGGATGCGACGGCCTGTGGCGGCCCCACCGGGGTCCAGATGGTATGGAAGGTCCCGGGCTTGTCCAGTCGCTTGTACGTGTGGGCACCGAAGAAGTCTCGTTGGCCCTGAACGAGGTTCGCCGGGAGCCGTTCCTGGCGGTAGGTATCGACGTAGTCCAAGGCCGCGCTCATCGCAGGGCAGGGGATGCCAAACGTCCGGGCAACCTGTACCGCGTCGCGGCAGTTCGGCATGCTCGCATTGATCGTCTCAGCAATGTGTGGAGCCACCAGGAGATTGTCGAACTCCGAGCCATCCGCGAAGGCCTCGCGGATCGGGTCCAGCAGCGCCGCCCGAATGATGCAGCCGCCCTTCCAGATCCTGGCGATCTCCGCCAGATTCAGCCCGTACCCGTAGGTATCGGAGGCGGCCTTCAACAGCGCCATGCCCTGCGCGTAGGAGGAAACCTTGGCGAAGTAAAGGGCGTCTTCCAAGGCCTTGATCAGGCGGGCCTTGTCTAGTCGATGGGGGCGGAGCAGGGGCGGGGTGGCCTCGACGCCGTCCTGACCGGTCTCAGGGCCGTGGAGGATCCGGCTAGCCCGCACCCGCTCTGACTTCTTCGAGGACATAATCCGCGCCATCACCGCCGCGTCAATGGTCGGCACTGGAGTCGACAACTCCAGGGCGTTCTGGCTGGTCCAGCGCCCGGTCCCCTTCTGCTCTGCCTCATCGGCGATCAGATCCACCAGCGGGCTGCCGGTCTCCACGTCGACGAAATCAAGCACCTCGGCGGTGATCTCTACCAGGAAGGAGGCGAGCTTTCCCTGATTCCAGCGCCGGAAGACCTCGGCCATCTCCGGCGCCTTCATCCCAAGCGCGCGGCGCATGACATCGTAGGTCTCGGCGATCAACTGCATGTCGCCGTACTCGATGCCGTTGTGGACCATCTTGACGTAGTG
>JAUJMG010000060.1:8053-15986 GCA_030446955.1 Thermomicrobiales bacterium | reverse complement strand
GCCCAGGAGGCCGCCCTCCGCGCCGCCGCCCCGGCCGCGCCGGAGCCGGCCCCCGCCGTCCCCCCCCTGCCCGCGGATGTCCGTGCCCCGGAGGTCGTCGCCGCGCCGGAGATGGCTGCCGGGGGTCCCGCATTCCCCGACGACGCCGAGGGCCGGGGCGCGACCTAGTAGCGGCGGGCCGGCCACGTACTTCATGGCCAACCAGGGCTTCCGGATGGAATCTGAGTCCAAAGAATCAGGGGGACTGGCCCTCGGCCGGTCCCCCTTCCTCGTTACCGCGCCGTAAGGGGCGGATATCACCTCAGTCCAGACGATTCATGTACCATAGACCTCTCATCTTCGAATTTCATGGCCGCAGCCGTCGCTCCCAGCAGGGCATCGGCTCTAGCGCCCTGTGGAGGGGATCGTCAAGCCGTGGCGAGACTTGAGGAACTCACGCGGGGAGCGTCCGTCGTCGGGATTCTCCCTGGTGGACCGGTCAGCGTTGTCGACGTCAAGTGGCACGGCTCCGCGGTCGTTGAACTCACCTACAAGGACCCGGCCGGCAACCTCGGCCATGAGCTGCTCTTCCGTGACACCGAGCCGGCTCTGGAGATTCTCGACGGCGGCACCCCATGGAGCTTCGACGGCGACGCCGAGTTGCTGCGTCTTGCCTCCGAGGCCAAGCGGATCTCCCTCGCCCACCTCTTCGATCCTCTGCTGGCCGTCCACACCTCCCTGGTCGAGCCGCTGCTGCACCAGATCGTTGCCGTCTATGAGGAGATGCTGACCCGGCAGCCGCTGCGGTTCCTGCTCGCCGACGATCCCGGTGCCGGCAAGACCATCATGGCCGGGCTGCTGATCAAGGAGTTGCATGCTCGCGGCGACCTTGAACGCTGCCTCATCTGCTGCCCGGGCAGTCTGGTCGACCAGTGGCAGGACGAGCTCTGGCGCCGTTTCCAACTCCCCTTCGAGATCGTCACCGGCGCCACCGTCGAGGCATCCCGCAGCGGCAACCCCTTCCTGGAACGGCCCCTCATCATCGCTCGCCTCGACCATCTGGCCCGCAACGAGGACGTCCAGGCGATGCTTGGTCAGACCGAGTGGGACCTCGTGATCTGCGACGAGGCTCACAAGATGTCGGCCCACTTCCTCGGCGGCGAGATCGAGCGGACCAAGCGCTACAAGCTGGGCGAGTTGCTCGGCGGCCTCTGCCGCCACTTCCTGCTGATGACTGCCACCCCGCACAACGGCAAGGAAGAGGACTTCCAGCTCTTCCTCCGCCTCCTCGACGCCGACCGGTTCGAAGGCAAGTTCCGGGACGGCGTTCACCAGGTAGACGCCTCGGACCTGATGCGGCGGCTGGTCAAGGAGCAGTTGCTCAAATTCGACGGCACGCCCCTCTTCCCCGAGCGGCGCGCCTACACCGTCACCTACAAGCTCTCCGAGCAGGAGGCGGCGCTCTACAAGGCGGTCACCGAGTAGGTGCGGGAGGAGATGAACCGCGCCGACGAGATCGGCAAGGAGGGCGACAACCGCCGCCGGGCCGTCGTCGGCTTCGCCCTCACCACCCTCCAGCGCCGCCTCGCCTCCTCGCCGCAGGCCATCCACCAGTCGCTGCGCCGCCGCCGTGAGCGCCTGGAGAAGCGCCTCCGGGAAGAGCAACTGCTCAAGCGTGGCGCCGACGCGGCGGCCACCATCGGCTTCGGCCCCGAGTTGACTCGCCTCTCCCCCGACGACATCGCGGAGCTGGACGAGGACGCGCCGGCGGGCGAGGTCGAGGCGGTGGAGGAGCAGGTCGTTGACCAGGCTTCGGCCGCGCGCACCATCGCCGAACTGCGAACCGAGATCGCCCTCCTGCGCGGCCTGGAGGCGCTGGCCCTGGAGGTGCGCGAGAGCGGCAAGGACCGCAAGTGGGACGAACTCTCCCGCCTGCTTCAGGGCGAGGCGGAGCTCTTCAAGAAGAGCGGCAAGCGGCACAAGCTGATCGTCTTCACCGAGCACCGGGACACCCTCGACTACCTCCGCGAGCGGATCGCCTCCCTGCTCGGGCGGCCGGAAGCGATCGTCGAGATTCATGGCTCCCTGGGCCGGGAGGAGCGGCGCAAGATCCAGGGCCGGTTCACCCACGAGGAGGATGTCCAGATTCTCCTCGCGACCGACGCCGCCGGGGAGGGCGTCAATCTCCAGCGCGCCCACTTGATGGTCAACTACGACCTCCCCTGGAATCCGAATCGCCTGGAGCAGCGCTTCGGCCGCATCCACCGGATCGGCCAGACGGAGGTCTGCCACCTCTGGAACCTCGTCGCCGAGGAGACGCGGGAAGGCGATGTCTTCAAGCGCCTCCTGGAGAAGCTGGAGGTGGAACGGGCCGCCCTCGGCGGCCAGGTCTTCGACGTGCTGGGGCGCGTCTTCGGCGAGCAGCCCCTGCGGGAACTACTGATCGACGCGATCCGCTACGGTGAGCGAGAGGATGTCCGCGCCCGGCTCTACGAGCAGGTGGACAGCGCGATGTCCCACGGGCGATTGGTGAACCTGATCGAGGACCGGGCCCTCGCCCGCGACAGCATGGACACCACCCGCGTGATGGCGATCCGGGAAGAGATGGAGCGGGCCGAGGCCCGCCGCCTCCAACCCCACTTCGTCGAAGCCTTCTTCCTGGACGCCTTTGCCCGCCTTGGCGGCACGATCCGGGAGCGGGAGCCGCGCCGCTACCAGATCACCCACGTCCCCGCCCTCGTCCGAGCGCGGGACCGCCAGATGGGCGCCGGCGATCCCGTCCAGCGCGTCTACGAGCGGGCCGTCTTCGAGAAGGACCTGATCAGCGTCCCCGGCAAACCCGGTCCGGCCGCCTTCGTCTCCCCCGGCCATCCCCTCCTGGAGGCCGTGATGGATCTGACCCTGGAGCGCCACGCCGGGCTGCTCAAGCGCGGCGCCGTTCTCCTCGCCCCGGCCGATCTCTCCCTGAAGCCACGGGTGCTGCTCTTCCTGGAGCACGCCATCCAGGATGGCAAGATCCTCAAGGATGGCTCCCGCCGGGTCATCTCCCGGCGCCTCCAGTTCGTCGAGATCGACAGCGACGGGGCCGCCCGCGACGCCGGCCCCGCTCCCTACTTGGACTACCGGCCGCTCACCACCGACGAGCGCGAAGATGCGGAAGGCCTGCTGGACGGCGCCTGGATCCGGGACATTCCCGGCGGAGCGGAGGGGCTGGACGCCCTCGCCATCGCCCATGCGGTCCAGCACCTGGCCCCTCAGCATCTCGCGGAGATCAAGGCACGCAAGGAGGATCTGATCGAGCGGACCCGCAAGGCGGTCGAGGAGCGGCTCCAACAGGAGATCAACCACTGGGACCACCGCGCTAACCAGCTCCGGCAGCAGGAGTTGGCCGGCAAATCCCCCGGCAAGCGCCTCAACGCGGAGATCGCCCGGAGCCGCGCCGATGCTCTGGCCGAGCGGCTCCAGGTTCGCCTCGCCGCCCTGGAGCAGGAGCGCAAGGTCTCCGCCGCGCCCCCGGTCGTCGTCGGCGGGGCGATCGTCCTTCCGTACGGCCTCGTGCGGGCCATCAGCAAGGGGATCGAGATCGATCAGAACGCGCTGGCCCGCGTGGACCGTCTGGCCGTGGACGCCGTCCTCGCCGCCGAGCGCCGCTTGGGCCACGAGCCCCGCGAACTGCCCCACAACCACCCCGGCTACGACATCGAGTCCCGTGGACCGGACGGCCGTCTCCGCTTCATCGAGGTCAAGGGCAAGAGCGCGGGGGAACCGGCCGTCACCGTGACCAAGACCCAGGTCCTGACCGCTCTCAACGCCCCGGACCGCTTTATCCTCGCTCTGGTAGTCGTCGATCCCCACGGCTCCAGCGCCGCCGAGCCGCGTTACCTCCGCGAACCCTTCCGCCGCGAACCCGACTTCGGCGTCACCGCCGTCCAATACGACTTGAAGGATCTTCTCGCCCGTGCCGAGGCTCCGGCATGATCGTGACCCCCGATGCGATGACGTCAGGGTTTACGCATGGAGTCAGCTCTACAGGTGTAGAGCCGAGCACTTCAGGTGTAGAGCTCCGGACAATCACCCTCCATGCCGCCCCCAACGGGTTCAACCAGGAGCACCGCCCATGACCGGCTACCGCAAGAAACTCATCGAGGTGGCCCTACCGCTGGACGACATCAACGCCGCGGCGGCGAAGGAGAAATCGATCCGGCAAGGCCACCCCAGCACCCTCCACCTCTGGTGGGCGCGCCGTCCTCTTCGCCTCCCTCGTGGACGACCCTTCCTCCGACCCCGCTCTCTCTGAGACGGAGGCGGAAGCCGAGCGGGAGCGCCTCTTCAACATCCTGCGCGACCTGGTCAAATGGGAGAACGCCAACAACGAGCGCGTCCTCTCGGCCGCCCGCGCCGAGATCATGCGCTCCACAGGGAACAACCCACCCCCCGTCCTCGACCCCTTCTGCGGCGGCGGCTCCATTCCCCTTGAATCCCAGCGCCTGGGCTTGGAAGCCCATGGCTCCGATCTCAACCCCGTCGCCGTCCTCATCACCAAGGCCCTGATCGAGATCCCTCCCAAGTTCGCCGGCTGCCCGCCCGTCAACCCCCAGAGCAGAGCCGGCACCGTCCGCGGTGGCTCCTGGCCCGGCGCCACTGGCCTCGCCGCCGATGTCCACTTCTACGGCAAGTGGATGCGCGAGGAGGCCGAGCGGCGCATCGGCCACCTCTACCCCAAGGCCAAACTCCCTCTCGCTCTCGGCGGCGGCGACGCCACCGTCATTGCCTGGCTCTGGGCGCGCACGGTGACGTGCCCCAATCCGGCGTGCGGTGCCCAGATGCCGCTCGTTCGCTCTTTCGCACTCTCGACCAAGAAGGGCAATGGAGCCTGGGTCGAGCCGATCGTCGAACCTGGTGCCAAGCGGGTTCGGTTCGAGGTGCGCCGTGGCTCCAATGTTCCAGAGGGAACCGTGGAGCGAAAGGGGGCACGTTGCATCGTTTGTGGCGTGGCCGTGCCCTTCCCGCATGTGCGACAGGAAGGCAAAGCTGGACGCATGTCGCAGCAGCTCATGGCCGTCGTGGCAGAGGGGAGAAACGGCCGAATCTACCTGTCGCCATCTCCTGACCAGGTGACGTTGGCCGAAGAAGTACGCCCCGAGTGGGAGCCGCAGGCTGATCTCCCGAACAATCCTCGGGACTTCAAAACGCCGAACTACGGCCTGACCACCTTTGGCGACCTCTTCACCTCCCGCCAGCTGCTCGCCCTGACCAACTTCAGCGACCTGGTCGGGGAGGCCCGCGCCCTCGCCCTCGACAACGCCCGCGCCGCCGACCTCCCCGACGACCCCACCCCCCTCCACCAGGGCGGCACCGGTGCCACCGCCTACGCCGACGCCGTGGTGACGTACTTGGGCATGGGGGTGAGCAGGATGAGCGACATCTGCAACTCTCTTTGCCGTTGGGAGACGTCCAAGACGCAGGTCCGAAACCTCTTTGGTCGGCAAGCCATCCCGATGGTGTGGGACTTTGCGGAGCCGAACATCTTTGCCGATGCAGCTGGTGACTTCCTGGTCTCCCTGTCCAATCTTTCGAAGGTTATGGATCGTCTCCCCGCTGAACCGTGCGGAGAGGCCCGGCAGGCAAACGTGGTGACCGGGCCAATACTCACAGGTACATTGATCAGCACCGATCCGCCCTACTATGACAACATCGGGTACGCGGACTTGTCGGATTTCTTCTACGTTTGGCTTCGCCGATCGCTCAACTCCATCCATCCCGATCTCTTCCGAACCCTCCTGGTTCCCAAGGCCGATGAGTTGATTGCCTCACCGTACCGGCACGGTGGAAGCAGGGCTGCTGCCCAGCGATTCTTCGAGGGCGGTCTTTCCCAAGCCTTCCATGCCATACACCGTGCGCAGCATCCAGACTATCCCTTTACGGTCTACTACGCTTTCAAGCAATCGGAAAACGAAGAGGAAGATGGTGCAGTAGCGACCTCAATCGCTTCGACGGGATGGGAGACGATGCTGGAGGGACTTCTGGCTTCCGGCTTTGCCATCACCGGCACCTGGCCCATGCGGACCGAACTTGGCAATCGCATGATCGGCGCGGGCACCAATGCCCTTGCGTCCTCCATCGTGATCGTCTGCCGGCCACGCCAGGTTGACGCCGAGATGGCGACCCGGCGGGACTTCACGACCGCCCTTCGGCGCGAATTGCCGGACGCGCTCATCAAGCTCCAGCACGGCAATGTGGCTCCGGTCGACCTCGAACAGGCCGCAATTGGCCCGGGCATGGCGATCTTCTCCAGCTTTGCCAAGGTCATCGAAGCCGACGGAAGTCGCATGCGCGTTCGCACGGCGCTACAGCTCATCAACCAGGAGAAGGATGCCTACCTGGAGGGACACGATGGGGAACTCGACGATGCCACCCGCGTCTGCATCAAGTGGTACGAGCAGTACGGATACCAGCCAGCCGACTATGGTCGAGCTGAGACGCTTGTGACCTCCAAGAACACATCGGTCCGGGCATTGGAACAGGCGGGTGTCGTTCATTCAAGAGATGGCAAGGTCCGCCTTCTCCGCCGCGAAGAGCTGCCGTCCGGCTGGGATCCCCGCGAGGATCGCCACGTCCCGACTTGGGAATGCACCCAGCAGCTCATCCGCAGTTTCGAATGCGACGGCAGCGAGGGCGCCGGTCGCCTCCTCGCCATCCTCGGCCCCGGCATCGGAGAGAATGCCCGGGCCCTCGCTTACCGCCTCTTCACCCTCTGCGAGCGGCGCGGCCGCGCCGAGGATGCCCTTCCCTACAACAGCCTTGTCACCGCCTGGCCGCAAATCCAGGCCGCCGCGGCCGACGTTGGCGCCACCACCTACACCCAGGGCCGCCTCGATGCCTGACGGATCGCGGTGCCATGTTGTGCCGGTTGTAGGGCCGACGTATGGGTCGCCCAGGCGACCGCGATCCGGGCGGCGCATGCGTCGGCCCTACCGAATGCAACACGCCATGAAAACCACCGCCTAGCCCAGCCACGGCCCCTCTCCCGATTTCGGGAGAGGGGGTAGGGGATGAGGGCCGTTAGCCGCATCACCACCAGAGGAGGGACCCATCGTGCCGTCCAACCACGCTCAGGTCGGGGAAGGGTTTCGGATCCTCCAGACCTCCCTTGCCCCCTACATTGCCCGCGAGCTGCAAGCCCGCTACAAGAACGCCTGGTGGAACCAGGTCTACTACACCCTGCCGGAGCAGACCCGCTTCAAGCTGCCCAAGGACGGCGACGCCAGCGTGCTGGCCGAGGATGTGGACGCCGCCGGCCTCATCAACCTGATCGACCGCCTCTGGGGCGAAGCCTTCATCACCGTCCTCCCCAAGATGGCCCGCACCCACGCCATCGAGCTGAAGGAGCACCGCAACAAGTGGGCGCATGTAGGAGGCTCTGACTTCACCGCCGACGACGCCTACCGCGCCCTGGACACGATGACCCGCTTCCTGGAAACCTTCGACAACCCGGCCTCTAAGAAGACCCGCGAGCTTGCCCAGGCCGTCCAGCGTGCCATCGCTGCCGCCGCAGAGCCGGCCGTCGTTCAGACCCCGGCCCCGGCCCCCGTCGCACCGCCGCCCGCCGCATCCGCCGCTGGCGCAACCGCGCCGAAGGCTGAGTCGAAACCGCAGGCCAAGCCGACCCGCCCGGCCCAGGTCGCGCTCGGCCTCGGCGTGCGCCCCTGGCGAGAGGTGATCCAGCCCCATCAGGATGTCGCGCAGGGCAAATACCAGACGGCCGAGTTCGCGGCCGACCTGGCCGATGTCCTCGCCGGCAAAGCCGAGCCGGATTACCAGGACCCCACCCAATTCTTCGCCCGCACCTTCCTCACGGAGGGGATGCGTCGCCTTCTCGCCGGGGCTCTGCGCCGCATGGGCGGGGCCGGCGGCGATCCGGTGATCCAGCTCAAGACTGCGTTTGGCGGCGGCA
>JAUJMG010000060.1:0-7953 GCA_030446955.1 Thermomicrobiales bacterium | reverse complement strand
GGCGGGGCCGGCGGCGATCCGGTGATCCAGCTCAAGACTGCGTTTGGCGGCGGCAAGACCCACACCATGCTCGCCCTCTTCCACGTCCTCAAGGCCGGTGCCGCCGCCGCCGATCTGCCCGGCATGGAACCGGTCCTCGCCGAAGCGGGCGTAGACCCAGCCGCCCTGCCGCCAGCGAAGGTGGCCGTCCTCGTCGGCACCGACCTCGATCCCTCTCGCGCCCGCGCCGACGCGGCCGGGAACGGTGTCGTCGTCCGCACCCTCTGGGGGGAGATGGCGGCTCAGCTCGGCGGCGCCGCCGCCTACGAGATCGTCAAGCCGGCCGACCTCGCCGGCGTCGCCCCCGGCGCCGCCACCCTGGTCGATCTCTTCACCACCTTCGGACCCGTCGTCGTGCTCATCGACGAGTTCGTCGCCTACGCCCGCAACATCTACACAAAGGACAACCTCCCGGCCGGCACCTTCGACTCCAACACCACCTTCATCCAGTCCCTCACCGAGGCCGCCAAGCGCTCCCGCAACGCCCTCGTGATCGCCTCCATCCCCGAATCGGACAAGGAGATGGGGGGCGAGGCGGGGCGGGAAGCCCAGGCCCGCCTGGAGCAGATCTTCGGGCGCGTTGAGACCGTCTGAAAGCCCGTCGCCGCCCAGGAGGGGTTCGAGATCGTTCGCCGCCGCCTCTTCGCCGAGGTGCAGGATCCTCAGGCCCGCGACGCCGCCTGCCGCCAATTCCACAAGCTCTACAACGACCAATCGGGCGACTTCCCCCGCCACGCCGGTGAAGTGGCCTACCTGGATCGCCTCGTCTCCGCGTACCCCATCCACCCTGAGATCTTCGACCGCCTCTACGAGGACTGGGCGACGATTGAAGAGTTTCAGCGCACCCGCGGCGTCCTCCGCCTGATGGCGATGGTCATCCACGCCCTCTGGACCGCCGGGGATCAGAGCCCGCTCATCCTGCCCGGCAGCCTACCGCTGGATTACACCCCGGTCAGGAACGAAATCACACACTACCTGCCGGACACCTGGAATACGGTGGTCGACAAGGACGTCGACGGCGAGGGGGCCGGGCCAGGGCTGGTGGACCAGACCCAGACCCGATTTGGCCAGATCGGGGCTGCCCGTCGCCTCGCCCGGGCCATCTTTCTCGGTACCGCCCCACACGTGGTTCAGCAGAAGACGCGCGGCATCGACGCGCCACGCGTCCGCTTAGGTGTCGTCCAGCCCAACGAGGGCATCCCCGTCTACAACGACGCCCTCCACCAGCTGACCGACCGCCTCACCTACCTCTACAGCGGGGAACAGCGCTACTGGTACGACACCCGCCCCAACCTGAACCGCACCGCCGAAGAGCGCGCCGGCGCCATCGAGCCCTACAAGGTGACGGAGGAGATCAAGCGTCGCCTCGCGATGCAGAAGGGACGGGCCGACTTCGCGGGTGTCCACCTCTTCGCTGAGAGCGGGGACGTGCCGGATATCGCCGAGGCCCGGCTGGTGATCCTCCGCCCGGACGCGCCTCACCGCCAGCGTCAGATGGATTCCACGGCGCTCCGCAAGGCCGCGGAGATCCGGGAAGGCCGCGGCGGCAGCCCCCGCCTCCACAAGAACATGCTTGTCTTTGCCGCCGCCGACGAGGAAGCCGCCGCCGCGCTGGAGCAGATCGCCCGCCGCTTCCTGGCCTGGCAATCCATCGAAGCGGACGCCGACGCCCTCAACCTGGACACCCACGGTCGCAACCAGGCCCGCCAGCAGCGGGAGCGCGACGAGCGGACGCTCAACGACCGCCTCAACGAGGCCTACCGCTGGCTGCTGATTCCCCAGCAGGGGACCGATTCCACCTGGGATTGGGACGTTGCCGCCATCAACGGCACCAGTCCGGTCGTCGAGCGGGCCGCCCTCAAGCTCCGCCAAACGGAGCAACTCATCACCCGTTGGTCTGCCCCAGGCCTACGGATCGAGCTGGATCGCTGGCTCTGGAAGGAGGCCGACCACGTCGAGACCCGCCGCCTCTGGGACGCCCTCGCCAACTACGGCTACCTGCCGCGTCTCGTCTCCGAGCGCGTCCTCCTGGAGGCGATCGCGGGTGGCCTCGCCGCCCCCGACTACTTCGCCTACGCCCGCAGCCGCTCAGCCGACGGCCGCTACGAAGGGCTGATCTACAACACCCCGACCCTCGTCACGGATCTGACCATCGACAGCCACAGCCTGCTCGTCAAGCCCGATGTCGCCCGCCGCCAGAAGCTGGAGGACGAGCAGCGGGAACGCGCCCGGCGCGGGGAGGAAGATGCCCGTCGGGCGCTGCGCGAAGGACGGGAGTCCGCCGATGGAGGGCACGAGCCGGTGGACGGCGGCGGGGTTGGATTGACCGACCCTCGCACCAACGGCCGCGAAAAACACGTTCGCGTCGCCCCCCGCCTGCGCCGCTACTTCGGCTCCGTCCAGCTCGACAGCCAACGCATCCACCGGGACGCCGGCCAAATCGCCGACGAGATCGTCCGCCACCTCTCCGCGTTGCCGCGCGCGGACGTGACCGTGACCGTCGAGATTGAGGCAGCCATCCCCGACGGTGCGCCGGACGACATCGTCCGCACGGTGCTGGAGAACGCCGCTGCCCTCAAGTTCCGCACCAGCAGTTTCGAAGAGGAGGAGTAACCGCCATCTGTCTCCCTTGACGCATGAGTCACGAGAGTCGAAAATCCCGATCGGCTCGGTAGGGATTGGGCTTGGCCGGCCCGTCCTGGGATGGCAGATGGAAGGAGAGATGAGATGACCTCACGAGACCGCGCGACGACCCTCGAGGCCGGCGGAGCTCCCTGGCGTTCCGTCACCGCCGATCGGCACCGGGTGCCATCAGCGGCTGCCGCTGACCTCCTCGGAGTGGTGATCCTCTTCGTCCTGCTCGGGGCCTACCTCATCGCCGGTTAGACTTCCCCAACGCGCCGGCCGGCCGGAACCTGTCCGGTCCCGGCCGGCGCTTGCCGAGGGAGGCCACCGGCGCGATGCGACGGGCGACTCGCGCGTTCTTCGATTGGTACGAGCGTCACTACCTTCTCAACGTCAGCGTTGCCGCCGGCCTTTTCCTGCTCCAGCTCGTCCACCTCTATTGGCTCTCGGCGGATGTCGTCGCCCATCGCCTCACGGGGGAGAGCTGGTTCAGCCCGGGCGGGCTTCTCCGTTACGCGATTCTGATCGTTGACTACACGGAGATTCCCGCCCTGCTTGGCGTGTCCCTTGTCTACATCAACGATCTCCGCAAGGGCTTCAACCTTCGCAGCGCGCTCTACCTGGGTTTCCTCAACTCCCAGTGGCTCCACATTTTCTGGATCACCGACGAGTTTGTCCTGGGCGAGTTCACCGGGGAGGGCGGGTCGAGCGACATCCCGAGCTGGCTGGCCTGGGCCGCGATCCTGATCGATTACCTGGAGCTGCCCGTCATCGTCGACACCCTCCGCAAGCTCGCCGTCGCCATCCGCGAGCAGCACATCGGCCGCTTCCTCGGGAGGAGCTAGCGGAGTGATGGCCGATGATTTCCGTCGAGTCAGCGGCACTTGGGATGGCGGCCACAGACAACGACCCGGTCCTTAGGGGCGACGCATGGGGAGCCCGGATCATTGGAGGCAGGATCGGGGTCAACCGCCTGTCCCCATCCCATCAGCTGGCCGCGACTGCCGCGGCAACCGCCGGAGACGGACGCCCCTCGCCGCGCAGGCAGCAGTTCACCGGGCAGATGTCGTGGTTTGGCCCCCGCGTCCCAAGCGCGCGCCGCTCCGGATCCGCGCTCATGCGCTCGACAATCAGCTCGCGGATCATCGCCACGAACTCCGGGGCGGTGCCGACCGTGCCCGCGCGGGCCAGCGTCATTCCCAGTCCACGAGCGCGGTGCGTCGCCTCCTCGTCGAGGTCGAACAGCACCTCCATGTGGTCGGAAATGAAGCCGATCGGTGCCACGATCACGTCGTCCCGTCCCTCGGCGTGCAGCGCCTCCAGCTCGTCCAGGATGTCCGGTTCGAGCCACGGCACGCGCGGCGAGCCGCTCCGGCTCTGGTAGGCGAGCCGGAAGCGAGGCGTGCCCGCCGCTTCTGCCACCAGGCGGCACGCCTCCCGCAATTGCGTCTCGTAGGCACAGCCCCGCGCCATGGCCAGCGGGATGCTGTGGGCGGTGAAGACGACCTCGACCCCGACCCGTCGCTCCTCAGGGAAGCTCACCAGTGCCTCGCGCACGCGATCCGCCATTGGTTCCACGAAGCCGGGGTGGTTGTAGAAGACGCGGATCTTGTCGAACGCGATCGCATCCTCGCCGTTTGCTTCCAGCGCCCGGATGACGTCCTCGCGATACTGGCGGCACCCGGAGAAGGAGCTGAACGCCGACGTCACGAAAACCAGTGCCTGCCGAACGCCGTCGTCGCGCATCTGACGTACCGTGTCGGTGACCAAGGGGTGCCAGTTGCGGTTGCCGAAGTAGATCGGCAGAGTGATGCCGTGCCCTCGGAGATCGACATCCAGGGCCTCGATCAGAGCCCGGTTCTGATCGTTGATAGGGCTGACGCCGCCAAAGTGGCGGTAGTGCTCAGCTACCTCTTCCAGCCGCTCCCGGGGGATGTTCCGGCCGCGGGTCACGTTCTCGAGAAACGGGATCACCTCATCCTGCCCTTCCGGACCGCCAAAGGAGAGCAGGAGCAATGCATCGTAACCACGCGCCTCGTCATCGAAGCGTGGCGCATTCAAATGCTGAGCACCGTAGACCGACATTGGAGCCTCACTCATCAATTCCGTGGTGCGCATCATCGCTCTGGCCACGGTTAACCCGTCTGCATCCCACTCGATGAAGTGTGCCACGCGGTGCTAAGGGTGCCCTTGTCCCGTCGCTACAGCCCTTTGGCACCAATGCGCAAGAACACGGGATGCATGCTCTCCGGCAAACTTCTCAAGGGATCGTCCACCGTCGGCTGCCCGTAGCCGTCTCAGACGCCAATCTTCCAGCTTCTGAGGTGAATCCATCGCTATCACCAAGGGCGTGGTCTCCTATTGAGGGATTTCACCCTTTTGTCGCCCTCGCTGACCCCCTACTATAGATCTATGAACTCGACCCCCTGAGCCTGTGGGCAGCCGGTTTCGGTTGCCCCGGCGCGGTGTTGGCTCAAGGGCCTCGCCTCGCGGCTCCTCGTGTCAGGAGGCCGCCTGGTGGCGGAAAACCCGTACGTGCTCCCTCACGCCCTCTCACCGGGTGCGTCGCGCCGGCCGGGGCGAACCCCTCCCTTGGCCTACGGCGCGGTACTCGCCCTATTCCTCGTTGCCGCGCTGCCGCTCGGAATTGGCCTGGCGCAGCGTCCTGTCTCTCACGCTGGGCACGAACCGGCGTTCGGGGGCGACTCTTGGCTCGTGGGTCTCAACGTCGGTGCCGACCTCCTCACGGGGCTGGCCTACGTGGCCATCTCGGCGTACCTGATCATCCTGGCCCGCCGGGCCGGTCGTGCCATCCCGTTTCTCTGGGCCTTCGTGGCTTTCGGTGCCTTTCGTCGCCTGCGGGCTCACCCACCTCGCCGCGGTGCTCGCGATCTGGACGCCGGCCTGGCAGCTGACGGGAGCGATCAAGTACGCCACGGCCGCAGCCTCGGTGGCCACGGCGGTCGCCCTTCCCCCGCTCGTGCCCCGGGTGGTGGCCCTCGCGGCCGAGGCCCGGTCGGCGGAGGAGCGGCGGCGGCAGTTGGTCTCGGCCAATCGGGAACGGGATGAGGCGGAGGCACGGTTCCGCGGCGCCTTCGGTGACGCGCCCATCGGGATGGCCCTTGTCGGCCCCGAGGGGGGCTTCCTGCACGTCAACAACGCGCTGTGCGAGCTCGTCGGCTACGACCAAGGGGACCTGTTGACGAAGTCGTTTCAGGACATCACCCACCCGGACGATCTCAGGGCGGATCTCGAGCACGCCTGCCGGGTGCTGGCGGGTGAGATTCGCTCCTATCAGATGGAGAAGCGCTACGTCCATCGGCGCGGCCACGCCGTCTGGATCCAACTGAACGTCTCCCTGATGCGGGCCGATGACGGAACCCCGCGCTACTTCATCGCTCAAATGCAGGACATTACGGAACGCCGGGCCCTGGAAGTGCAACTGCGTGACCTCGCTCACCACGATCCGCTCACCGGGCTGCTCAATCGCGCCGCGTTCGCCGAGCGCCTCGATACGAGCCTTGCCCTGGCCGGTCCCGATAGGGTGCCGGTTGGTGTCCTCTTCGTGGACCTGGATGGTTTCAAGCTCGTCAACGATGGACACGGTCACGCCGCCGGGGATCAAGTGCTGGTGGAGGTGGCAGGCCGGCTGGCAGCATGCCTCCGGACTACCGATGCCGTCGCCCGCGTGGGCGGGGATGAGTTCGCGGTGGTGCTGGAGCCACTTCCTGGCGGCACTGTCGAGGCCGCCACCCTCGCCGATCGGATCCTTGCGGCCCTGGCGGAGCCCCTCCGGGTAGGGGGGCAGGAGGCCTTTGTGTCGGCCAGCATCGGGATCGCGGTTGCGGAGTCGGGCAGTGCAGGAGCGGACGACCTCCTGCGCGATGCGGACGCGGCGCACTATCGGGCCAAGGCTAACGGCAAGGGGTGCTACGTAGTTGCTCCGGCTGATGGGGCGCTTCGCCCGGATCGACGAATTGACCTAGCTAGCGATCTTCACCGGGCAATCGAGCGAGGGGACATCCAGCTCTGTTACCAGCCGCAAGTTGATCTGGCAACCAACCGCATGGTGGCGGTAGAGGCGCTGGCGCGGTGGACTCACCCCATCCGGGGGCCTATTCCGCCCGCCGAGTTTATTCCGTTGGCTGAGGAGACAGGCTTGATTGTTCCCCTCGGCCAGGCGGTGCTGACAGAGGCCTGCCGGCAGGCCCGTCGCTGGCAGGACGAGTATGGCGCTCCAGGGGACTTCGTGGTGAGCGTCAATGTTTCGGGGTGGCAGCTGCGCCGGCCGGACATCGTGGAGACCGTGGCGACGGCGCTGGGGGACAGCGGCTTGAATCCGGATCGCCTGGAGCTCGAACTCGCCGAGGGCGTGTTGGTGCGGGAGCTGGGCTCGGGCGGTGAGGCGCTACGGACATTGCGTGGCATAGGTGTCAGCCTGGCGATCGACGACTTCGGCAGTGGTTACTCTGCCCTGGACTACCTTCGGCGCTTCACGGTCGACGCCCTCAAAGTAGATCGATCCCTGATCAACAGCGAGAGCGACAACCCGGATCAGGCGATCCTCGGCGCTGTCGCCGCACTCGGCGGGGCGCTCGGCCTCCGGGTGACCGCGGAGGGGGTTGAGTCCGCCGCCCAGTTGGCGATGGTCCGTGCGGCCGGCTGCCACCGTGTGCAGGGGTACCACATCGCGCGTCCGATGACGGAGGAGGAGATCGGCGAGCTCCTGAAGGGTCTTCCCCTCGCCTATAGCGATGGATCCGTTGAGAGTGGCGTGGGTACCGCAGGGATCTGTCTCCTACCCGCAAGCTTCCGGAGTGTGGGGCCGTTTCACCAAGAAAATCCGTGGTCTCCAACCACGCGACAGGAGTTGGACAGAGCATCCCCAACTCTGCTGGCAGATGCGACGCTTCTGATTTGATTCCACGGGTTGGGCAGTGCGACCGTGCCCTGCGCACCCCGCGCTTGAGGGTCCATCATCCGCCGTTGGAGGGACAGTCTGCGATGCCCGGCCAGGGTTCAACTTGCGTCCCGGTTGTTCATCCCTTCGGCGACTGGCGGTGGTTGCCGTGGAGGACAGGGTGTTCCCGCATTGACGAATAAGAACATCTGTTCCACAATGTCTGTATGAGCCGTGCTACCTACCTTGAGATGACGTGTAAAACGGCGTTGAACCGCGTTCAGGGCATGCCCTTTGCCTGGTCGCTCAACCCCTATCGGGGATGCACTCACAGCTGCCACTATTGTTATGCGAGAGCAACCCATACGTATCACGGGATGAACGCCGGC
>JAUJMG010000344.1 GCA_030446955.1 Thermomicrobiales bacterium | reverse complement strand
ACGGCTCGCCGCTGTTCACCGGCGCCGCCGGATCAGGCGAGTCGGAGATCCGGCGCTGGATCATCGAGAACGACTGGCTCGAGGCGGTGGTTGCCCTGCCCGACCAGCTGTTCTACAACACCGGCATCTCCACCTACTTCTGGGTGATCACCAATCGCAAGAGCCCCGAGCGCCGCGGCAAGGTGCAGCTCGTCGATGCCCGGGAGCTGTGGCAGAAAATGCGAAAGAGCCTGGGGGAGAAGCGCAAGGAGCTCTCGAGCGACCACATCGCCGAGATCACCCGCCTCTACGGCGACTTCGAGGAGGGTGAGCGAGTCAAGATCCTGCCCAACGAGGCGTTCGGCTTCCTGCGCATCACCGTGGAGCGACCCCTGCGGCTGCGCTGGCAGATCAGCGACGACACCCTGGCCGCGGTACGGGCTTCGCCAAAGCTGGCCAACCTCCACGCCGACGTGGTGCACAACCTCGTCGCCGCCCTGGCCCGCCACACCGGCGTGTCAAGCACCAACCGGTGGCGTGCGGCACTTGGCGGCCGACGGCTGGGAGATTCACCGTGTCGCTGACACATCGTCCCGCGAGCGCGGAGTCGAAATCGACGCCGTCCGTGGTGAGGAACGACTCTTGGTTGACGGTGAAGGGCTTCAATCGGCAACCTACCTGCGTGGTCCCAAGGAAGGAGGGCGAAAGGTCACCGGTGCGCCACTCCAGGCGCCACTCGAGGCCCGGTCCCACTTCGCGGGTGCCATCCTTGTGGCCTGCTCATGAGATCTGACTACCTCTCTGCCCGAGTACTTCTCGCCCTCCCGGATGTCGAGACCCACTGGACCCTGGCCGCCCGCACATCCGTTCCCGTCACCCAAGCACGCATCCGCCTCTGGTTGGTCAGTGACGAGGGCGTCGTGACCGTGGTCAGCACGAATGCCGACGGTGGTGGCAGCTGATGCCCTTGTACGAGCTAGCTGATGGCTCCCTCAAGCCCTTCAACCGGCTACGCCCGGGACCCGACCTCTACGAGCAGGAGATTGAGGCGCTCATCTGGAGCGACTTGGAAGCGTTCACGGGCGAATCCCTCTTCCCGGTCGCCCGCCAGGCCCGCATCTCCGGTGGAGGTGTACCGGACATCCTTGCCCTGGACGAAATGGGACGGGTCGTCGTCATCGAAGTCAAGCGGGATGTGGACCGAGGGCAACTCGCGCAGTGCCTTGAGTACGCGGGCTGGGCACGGCTGACCAATCTCGACGAGGTCGCGAACCTCTACGACGGCAGGCGGCCAGGCCATCAAGGCGTAGAGGCCTTCTTTCGGGACTGGCAGGACTTCACGGAAACCACAACTCCGGTCACCATGACGCCCCAGCCCAGGCTTTACCTCATCGCCCGTGACTTCGAAGGGCGGACACGTTCAGCACTCGACTTTCTACAAGAGAACAAGCTGCCCGTGACCGTGGTGCCCGTCACGATCTACGAAGACCCGGCTGGACGCCGCATTCTCGACATCGAGGCCGATCACGAACCGGCGCTACCGCCCGGCCTATCCACGGCGAGCGGGCCAAAAGCGGTAACCGTCAACGGGAGGCGAGTCACAGTCCTCGACCTCCTCGGCGCCGGTCTCATTCAGCCCGACGAAGCTGTGGAGTTTGTTCGTCCCCGGCTCGGAAAACGTTACGAGGCGGTCATCCACAGTGACGGTAGCTTTCGGCTTCCGGATGGGAGCACGCACCAATCGCCGTCGCTCGCCGCCATGCGCGCCGCCGACCTCGTCTCCTACGACGGCTGGTACGCCTGGCGGGTGCCCCGCCTCGGTGGGACGAAGCTTCACGAGCTCCGGGAGCAGTACGTCGCTTCCTCCGAAAGGGTCCACGCCTTCTAACCGTCATGACTCAATCCAATCTGCCACGTCGGGAACGAAGCCCGTCCGACACGGACCACTCCAACCGGCGCACTGACGCATCGTTCCAACCGTTGGCATGGACGCTCGCTCCTTGGATTACAGAGAAGTGATTAACCTAAGACCAGGAGCACCACAACGCGGGATCCTGGGCGATACAGCATCCCTCGCGGTTCCTCATCGTTTCCCGGGCGGGCCGCGTAGCCGTCAGTCCCCGAAGCCACGCGTAAGTACCGTGCCGCCATCTCGCCGGTCGGCCGTTTCGAGCTGCATCGGCCCGCGGCCTCTAGACAGCCTCCAGGCTTCATCACGTCGAGCCCCTAGACCCTCAACCTCCCCGCTCGCACCCATGTACCCGGAGGGGGATCTTCTGTGGGAACGCACGGCGTCTATCTCACCCTCATCCCCCGAGTCCTGTCCGTGCGCGACGAGCTAGTATCACGACCTTCCTCGAGCGCACCTCTGGGTGATCCCATGTCCATCATTCTCCCGCTCGGCTTCCGATCTGCCCTTGAAACCGCCAACCTCACACTGTTCGTCGGCGCAGGTATCGCCCACCACGTCGAACGCCAGGGAATTCCCTTCCCGACAGGTAATGAGCTGACTCTGGAGATGGCCGCAGACTTCAGGATCGACGTAGACGTCTCCGACCCACCGGATCTTCAGCGCATCAGCGAGGTCGTAGAGATTCGGAACGGCCGTACCGCCTTAACCAAGTACCTCAGAGAACGCCTATCGGAAGGTACTCCGGACGACCACCTGATCTGGTTGTTCTCCCTTCCGTGGAAGGCGATTTTCACGACGAACTACGATAATGTTATTGAGCGCTGCTATGCCCTCCAGCAACGGCCCCTCCAAAACCCCATTTCGATTTCGGTCGACTCGGAGTTAGTTGATTACAACCCCGGGTTCGAGGTACCAATCTACCACATCCACGGCTCCCTATTTCAGGGTGACAGGCCCTTCGCTCTGATAACTCAAGGCGACTACGCACGGTTTTCAGCACACAGACGAATGATGTTCGACATGCTGCGACTACGCCTGGCAACATCCCCAGTACTGTACGTGGGCTACTCAAACCAGGATCCCAATTGGCGGCAAGTGTTGGGCGAGATGGCGGAGGCATTTGCCCCAAGTACTCCGCCTGAGGCATATCGCGTTACTCCAGCTACGGATGCTCTTGACCGAGAGATCCTCCAAAGCCGAGGTGTCTTTACCATCGATCTTGACATACCCGGATTTCGTGCGGCAGTTGAAGCGCTCGGCGGAAACAAGATAGATGCCCGAACAATGTCGTCTGCAGCAAACCAGCTTCCGAGTGACCTCCAGTCCGCCTTCGAGGATGTCCCCGCTGCGGCGGTTCGGCTCAATTTGAACTGGGAATATGTCAACCAGGCAGATTTCGCAGCTCCGCCAAACCTCGATCAGTTCTTGAAGGGTGACCGCGCAAACTGGTCAACGATTGGAAAACGACTGTTCTTTGAGCGCGACGTCCACGATGACGTGTACGAGGAGCTGCTCGACTTCGCGACGTCGACTGAGGCCAAGGCGCGTACAGTGAAGCTTCTTGCTCCGGCCGGTTATGGAGTGTCCACGTCGCTTAGGGTGCTCGCTGCGCGATTGGTCGAAGATGGAGCCGGCGCAGTCTTCATGCATCGCCCGGGCTCCCCCATTTTGGAGGGCGATGTTGAGTTCGGTGCAGGCGTCTTAGAGCGGCGGGCCTTCTTTTTCGTTGATCAGGCGGCTCAGTACTCGGACGAACTGGCCCGAGCACTAACCCGCCTACGTGATCGCAAAGTACCTGCTTGTCTAGTGCTGGGAGAACGCCAGAATCAGTGGCGTCAGAAGCGAGCTCGCATCCGCGGAGTCGAGTTCGGCATAGAGCCGCTGAGTGATGCAGAAATTGACGCGCTCCTTTCATTCTTGGAGTCAGCGAATGCTTTAAACAAGCTCGCGGACCTGCCGGCTCGGCTTAAGGTCGCGAAGGTAAAGCAGAGTTACCAGAAGGAGCTTCTTGTCACTCTGCGCGAGACTACCGAGGGGCAGGCCTTTTCAGCCATCATCGAAAGCGAGTATTGGGGTATTCAAGACGAAGCGGCGCGCGCTCTGTATGCTGCGGTATGCACTTTTTCGAGGTTGCGGCTTAACGCAAGGGATAGCGCTATCGCCGATATTCTAGGGCTAGGTTTGGCCGATCTCTATCGGCGTGAATTGCTAGACCAGGTCGAAGGTGTTATAGTGTTCGACGAGATTGGCGCTGGCGGTGGCATAGAGCTAATGCGGGCGAGACACCAGTCCATTGCAGAAGTCGTCTGGGAACGTTGCATCAACCCCGTGGGACGGGAGCGCCTGCTTCGTAGCGCACTGAATTCACTCAATCTGAACTTTGGCCTGGATGCCAAAGCGTTCGAACAAGTCACTCGCGATGAGCGGGGAATCGACAGCATTGAGTCCCTAGATGGCCGTATTGCTTTCTTCGAAGACGCCTGTCGGAAAGAGCCTCACAGCCCTTATGTTAGACAGCATTACGCTCGAATGCTCCGACGGGCCGGTAAGCCAGAGCTCGCTCTAGCACAGGTTAACGAAGCGATTCGCATCGACCCCAAGGCTAAAGTGGTTCGGCACACAGAGGGTCTAATTCTCAGTGACTTGGCGCTTAATGTTCCAAACATCGAGATCGCGCGTCGGCGGCTCGCCCAAAGTGAGAGCGCCTTTAGGGGAACTATCAACGCAAGCCCTAGGGACGAGTACGGCTATCAGAGCTTGGCGGAGCTGTACTTGGGTTGGGCAAAGCGCGTCCCTACGAATGCCGAAGCGACCGAGTACGTCCGCCGCGCGGAGGAAGTAATCTCTGAAGGACTTCCACAGGTGCGCTCCCGGGATGGCTTGTTTTTGGCCTCTGCGCAGATATCTCAGTTCCTGGGAGACCGCCCCGCCGTCCTCGACGCCCTCAGGTCGGCAGTAAAGGAAGGTGGCGAG
>JAUJMG010000002.1:7587-39453 GCA_030446955.1 Thermomicrobiales bacterium | reverse complement strand
CGTACTTGGCGAGGACGCCGGTCTTGTAGCGCGGCTCGGGCTGCTTCCACTCGGCTAGGCGTGCCCGGATCTCGTCGTCGGACAACTCTACATCCACGCGCCGGTTCTCGATGTCCAGCACGATGGTATCGCCTTCACGCACGGCCGCAATCGGGCCGCCCACCATCGCCTCCGGGCTGACGTGGCCGACCATCAAGCCCTTGGTCGCGCCACTGAAGCGGCCGTCGGTGACGAGGGCGACGGAGCCGCTCAGGCCCTGACCGACCAGCGCCGCGGTCACCCCGAGCATCTCCTGCATGCCGGGGCCACCCTTCGGTCCCTCGTAGCGGATGACAACGACGTCGCCTTCCTGGATCTGCCGGTCGTAGACGGCGGTGAGGGCGGTGTGCTCCGAATCGAAGACGCGGGCCGGGCCGCGATGATGCAGCCGCTCGTACCCAAAGACCTTGATCACCGCCCCCTCCGGCGCGATGTTGCCCTTGAGGATCACCAGGCCGCCGCTCGTCTTCAGCGGGTTGTCCACCGTGCGCACCACATCCTGGCCCGGGGTCTCAACCGCCGTCGCCGCCTCCTCGCCCAGGGTTCGCCCCGAGGGCGTCGGGCGGGCGCCGTCGAGCAGCCCCGCGCTGACCAGCCGCTGCGCCACGAGTGGGATCCCGCCCGCTTGGTCCAGGTCCGCCGCCGCGTACTGGCCGCCCGGCATCAGGTCGGCGATCAGGGGCGTGCGGCGGGAGATCACGTCGAAGTCGTCGATGCTCAATTCCACCCCGGCCTCCCGGGCCAGGGCCAGCAGGTGGAGGACGGAGTTGGTGGAGCCGCCGCTTGCGGCGACGCCCGCGATGGCGTTCTCGAACGCCTCGCGGGTGAGAATGTCACGCGGCCGCACGTTACGGCGGAGCAGATCCATGATCAGCTCGCCGGCCCGGCGCCCAACCTCGTCCTTGCGGGGGTCAACAGCCGGCGGGGAGGCACTCCCCATTGGGGAGAGACCGATGAACTCCATCACCATCGCCATGGTGTTCGCGGTGTACTGGCCGCCGCAGGCACCAGCGCCGGGGCAAGCGACATCCTCCAGCGCCTTCAGTTCGGCCTCGGTCATCTTGCCGGCCTCGAACGCGCCGATCGCCTCGTAGACGGAGCGGATCGTCACCTCTTTCCCGTTGTAGTTGCCGGGGAGGATCGTTCCGCCGTACAGAACAAAGCTCGGGACATTGACCCGGACCAGACCCATCGCGAGGCCCGGCAGCGTCTTGTCGCAGGCGCCGAGGCCAATCACCGCGTCGAACATGTGGCTGCGGGCGACGAGTTCGACGGAGTCGGCAATGATCTCGCGGGAGACGAGGGGACCCTTCATGCCCTCGGTGCCCATCGTGACCCCGTCGGAGACGGCGATGGTGTTGAACTCCATCGGGGTCCCGCCCGCCGCACGAATTCCTTCCTTGACGTGCTTGGCCAGCCGACGCAGGTTGAGGTTGCACGGCATCGTCTCAATCCAGGTATTGGCGATGCCGATGATGGGTTTTTTCAGGTCCTCGTCGGTGTAGCCGGTGCCCTTGAGCATCGCCCGGGCGCCGGCCCGTTCCGGGCCGTCGAGAATTGTGCGGCTCATGTGCCGCATGTCGAAGCCAGCGCCCGATCCGTTACCGGCGCCGTTGCCCTGGTGCCCGTTGCCACCGCCCATCGTTCTGGCCTCCCTTTGCCTCTTGTCTCAGTGGTGAAAGCGCGTGTCGGCAGCGCCGACCGCCCGCGCTTCGCAGCCTTGCCCTTGGAAGAGGTAGTTTCCGACCGGGGGGGGAAAACTGCAAGCAAACACGGCTGGCGGTAGTCTGCGGCGGGAGGAATTGTCCTAGCCTGATCGTCGCGCCGCGCCTTCCAGAATTCAGGAACGGGGAAAGAAGCCCCAGCGGCCAGGGTTCGCTATACTCGATCACACGCGGGCGCACGATGACAGCGGGTTCTGGCGCCCCATGAAACCAAAAGGACCTTCCCAGATGCCGACCACGGTTCCCGGCCTCATCTCCCTCCTCCTCAACCTGCTCACCTTCGCGATCATCGGGCGCGCGCTGCTGTCGTGGTTCGACCCCGGCATGCGCTCCTCCGTCGGGCGCTTCCTGTACGAGGTCACCGAGCCGATCATTGCACCGATCCGGCGCGTGGTACCGAGCCTGGGGGCGTTCGACATCTCGCCAATCATCGCCCTCTTCCTGATCCGCGCACTCCAGCAGATGCTGCTGCAGGCGACGACGACGTAGGCCACTGAGGCGAGCGTCCAGAAACCGGCGGGGGCGAGGATGGAGCGATGGACGGGCAGCGGCTCACGATGCGGGGCCTGGGTCTGGACCAGCGCTTCCCGATCCCGTAGAGTGCCGCTCGACGGGTTCCGGGTGTGCGGGCTCGGGATCGAGGCGCCGGCGGTCGTGATGCGGGCCTTAAGGCGGATGTAGGAGCCCTCTATGCTGCTCAAACTCCTCCTGTTCGCGATGATGATAGGGATGGTGACGAACGCGCCGATCCACCAGGAGCCAGAGAGTTCGACCGACGAGTACACGGCCGGGCGGGGATTTGGCCGGATTGTCGGCGTCGCGACCATGATCGGAGCGGTCCTTCTTCTGCTCCTCATCCTCGCCGGAGTGCTGTCCCTGTTTGGGGTCTTCGAGCACGATCTCGCCGACCCGCCGGTCTAGCCTTCCCCTTGCCCGGCCGTCATTGAGGATGGCCGCTCGGCGAACTTCGGTTGACGTTGACCTAACCGGCGAGACCGATGAGGAGACGTTCGATGGACCACGAACGAACTGACCAGGGGAGCTACGATCTGCCCACCACCGAGGAGACGGTCCACGACGAGCACCCCATCGAGCCAGCCGAAGGCGCCCGCGAACCGGGCGAAGATGCCACCTCTGACCCGCGAGAGCATCCCGAGGACCCAGCCGAGGGCCCCCGAGACTAGCCAGCCGCATCGCTTCCCAACTCACCTTTCGCGCGGGTGCTCTACCTCGTCCCCCCGAGGTCTTGAATCCCCCAACGACGCCCGGTCCGCTCGGTCTCTTCGCAGGACGGGCTCGATACCGGGGTGCCCATGATCGGCGACGACACTCGCCTCCGCTGGAGCGAGATCCAGGCCGATGAGGGCCATCAAGCGAAGAGCGTTGGTGGAAGTGGCGATGCCGGGCCGGGCCTTGTAGTCGAAGGACATGGCAGGGTCCCCGGGGTTGACACCAACCTGCTCCGAGAAGTGGATCGGGCGGGCAGCGCTGGCGAGAGGCTCCTCGTCTGCCAGGTCCAGGTCGTGAGTGGAAACGGCACCGATTGCACCTTGGGCGATCAGGTGACCAATGATGCAGCGGGCGGCAATCCGGCGCTCGGCAGTGTTGGTGCCCTGAAGTATCTCGTCCAGCAGGTAGAGGAACGCGCGGTCACCCGCCATGCGGTTCGCCCGTGCCGCATCGGTCACCGCCTTCAGCCGCTGCAACTCGGCCATGAAGAAAGAGACCCCGTGCTCCAAGGAGTCCTCCACCCGTACGCTGGTCCAGAGCGTCACCGGTGGCAACTGGCAGGCGACCGCACAGACCGGCGCTCCCGCACCGGCCAGCACCGCGTTCACCCCCAGCGCCCGCAACAGCGTGCTCTTGCCGGACATGTTCGACCCGGTCACCAACAGGAAGGTCCCCGGCGGGCCCACTTGGACATCGTTGACCACCCGGACGCCATCCGCCAGGAGGGGGTGACCGAGCCCGCGCGCCGCCATCGCTTGCAGCCCAGTCTCGACCTCTGGGTAGGTCCAGCCGGGCTGGTCGTGCGCGAGACCGGCAAGCGCAGTAAGCGCCTCCACATCCCCGAGGACGTCTAACCAGCGCCGGACGCGGGCACCGGCCTCGTCCTGCCAGCGTTCGAGGGCGGCGAGCAGGTGCACGTCCCAGAGGGTGAGCGCCTGAATCACCGGGTACGCCAGCGAGTCCCGCGGGATGACGAGCCCAGTCAGTCGATTCAGGCGCCGGAGCCACTCCGGCGCCGTCCGCCCCTCAACGGCAAGGTCGGCTTGGAACCGCTGGAGGAGTGGCGCCGCGAGGCGGGCTCCAGCGAGCAGGTCCAGTGCGGCCGCATAGCCGGCAACGGCACCCTGCTGCGAGGCAGCGCGGGCGACAATGTGATGCGCCCGCCCCGCGACCACCTGGGCAATCAGCACGTTGACCACGAGCGCCAGGGTGATCCACCCCGCGTTCGACAGCAGCCCGACCGCCCAAGCAGCGATAAGGCTCCACAGCAACAGCGTGCCTGCCCGGGCGGCCCAGAGGAAGGATCGACGGTGGGCCAGCCAGCGGCCGCCCTCCGCCCAGGAGAGGAACGGCTCTGGGTCGGGCGTACCGCGCTCTCGGAGCCGGCCCCGCAGCGCCAACTCCTGACGCAGATCCAGCACTGGGGCCAACTCGGCGACGGCTTCCTGCCGCTCCCGCACCTCGGCCGGGGCGGCGGGCTCCAGTAGCCACCGGGCGAGGGTTGCGCCACCCATTGGGGTCGAGGTCGTGTCTAGCAGGTGCAGCAGGGAAGCACGGCCAAAGAGGTCGAGATCGGCGGCAAATGGGTGACCGGGAGCGGCGCGGATCGTGTAGCGGAGCGGCAGCGCATCCCAGTCCCGAGCGATCCGGCTCAGGGCCTCCGCGTTGAGATCGTGAAGGATCGCGGCGCGACGACGGCGGCGCCCGAGGTCGCCGTGGTGCCGGACGAGGAGCAGAAAGACTCCCAGCAGGATCACCCCAGCGACAGCAGCCAACGCAGATCGCTGCCAGACGCCGTATCCCAGTCCGCTGGCCGCCGCGAGGAACGCCAGCAGGCGAAGGTTGGCGACCCGGTTCCAACGCCGCGTCAGGGCGTCCCGTTCCTGGGCGAACCGGTCGCGACGAGCCCGGTAGTGATCGTCCGGTCTCACCACTGATCCGGTCGCGGGCTCGTCGTCCCTGGCCTCCCCTGCCCTGCCGGGCATGGGATCACGGGGCAAGGTCTGTGGCGCCGTCATGAGCGCAAGGCGGCGCGCTCACCGTCGTCCGGGTTCGCCGGGGTGTGAGCACCGGCGGAGTCCATGGGCAGCCAGATGCGAACGGTGGTTCCCTGACCATCGCCCGGGCTCTCGGCCCAGATGCGGCCGCCGTGGCGCTCGACGATATCCCGGCAGATGTAGAGACCGAGACCGAGACCCGGTAGGTTGCGGGCGGCAGCGTTCGCAGCACGGCCGAACGGCTCGAAGATCACCTCGGCCGTCCCCGGCGGCAGCCCGATCCCCGAATCCTGCACGGACAACTCCACCCCGCGGCCATCTGCTCCACTCCGAAGCGCGAGGCAAATCTCCCCGCCCTCCGGCGCGTACTTGCGAGCATTGTCGAGGAGATTAGTAAGGACCTGCTCGACGCGCGCGGCATCCACCGTTGTCGTGATGGGACCGGCAGGCACATCCATGACCAGCCGGTGAGCGCCCCCTAGCCCGTCGGCGAAGCGGGACCCGACATCGCGAACCAGCGCGGCGAGGTCGAGCGGAACCGGGCGCAACGGGAGCTGCCCAAGGCGAATGCGGGACACGTCCAGCAGGTCGTCGGTGAGGGTGGCGAGACGGTTGCTCGCGGTGTTGAACGTGCGCAGGGCCTGGGTGAGCCGTTCCGGAGCAATTCCACCGCGCTCCTGAGCTCGCAGCAGCATCTGGGCGTAGCCCTTCAACCCGGCCACCGGCGTGCGCAGCTCATGAGCAGCGATGGAGAGGAACTGGTCCCGGGCTCGGACAGCAGCCTGGGCTTGTCCGAAGAGCCGGGCGTTGTCGACGGCGGCAGCCGCGCGCCGGGCGAGGTCCTCCGCCAGGGCCAAGTCGTCCTGGTCAAAGGTGCGACCGGATTCGGACGCGATCAGGGTGATCGCTCCGACCGCGCTGCCGCGCACGAGGAGGGGGACGACCATCGCAGAGCGGAACCCAACCGATCGCAGGAGCGCCAGGTGCTCAGCATCGCGGGCGGTGGTGACGAGTAGCGCGTCATCGATCTCTGGGTAGATCTCGGAGCGGCCGGTCCGCAGGACCTGGGGAACACCATAGGCGGCGTCGGGATTGGACGGATAACGCTGCTCCAACGAGCGTGCCAACGCGACCTTCTCCAGATCGACGTGGGCGACGGCGAGCCGTTCAACTGTTCCCTCGTCGCTGACGATGTCCACGGCGCACCAGTCCGCCATTCCCGGCACGGCCAACCGGGCGACACTCTCCAGGGTTGTTGCGTAGTCGAGCGAGCCAGCCAGCAGGCTACTGGCTTCGGCCAGAAAACGCAGCCGGTCCTCCGCCTGCCGTCGCTCAGTGACATCCATGTTGATCCCGATCAGCCGCACCGAACGGCCCGTGTCGTCGGGATAGACCTGACCCCGGGCAGCAAGCCATCGGATGGAGCCATCTGGTCGGATCACGCGGAACTCTGCCTCAAAGCTCCCTGTCGTAGCGATCGCGTGCCCCACCGCCGCCTCTGCAGCCGTTCGGTCGTCCGGGTGGACGGAATGCGACCAATGCTCGTATCGGCCACCGAAGCCACCGGGTGGGAGGCCGTAGAGCGCTTCCAATTCTTCCGACCAGGTCACGGCACTTGAGCGCAGGTCGTACTCAAAGGTGCCGATCCGTCCCGCCTGTTGGGCCAGCTCCAGCCGCTCTTGGCTGGCCTCCAGTGCCGCCTCCGCGCGGCGCCGCTCGGCGACCTCCAACCCAAGGCGGTCCCGTTCGCTCGCCAACTCCGCCGCCAGGGTTTCCGCTTGACGCCGGGCGACAACTTGCTGGGTGACATCAACGGCGGCGGTCATCACCCCTTCGACCGCACCAGTTACGTCACGGATGGGCTGGACAACAGCGTCGAAGACGCTAGCAGGCTCCGTCTCATCGGCTTCGCGCAGCAGAATCGTCACTTCGGTATCCACGAACGGCTCGCCGGTCGCGTAGACCCGGTCCAGCACCTCGCAGATCCGTTGAGCTTCCGACTCAGGCAAGGCATTCCGCATCGATATGCCGCGCAGATCGCGCCCGCCGAGCAACCGCGAGGTCAATGGATGGACCAGATCGAAGACGTGATCCGGCCCTTGGTGGATGTTGACGATCGCCGGCACCTGGAGCAGCAGCGTTTCGAGCCGGGCGCGCTGCGTTTCGGCGCTCCGACGCGCCTCCTCCGCGTGGCGCTGGTCCGTGACATCCTCGTGGAGCAGGACGACCTCAGGTTGGATCGCGCCAGTGACGGGGTGGACCGTGGTGCGCAGCCAATAGGGCTGACCGCGCGAGGGTCCCACTTCCGACGTGAACGCCGCCGGTGGCAATGTAATGGGGCTCGTGATGTCGCCCGTGAAGGCCCGCTCAACCGCCGAGATCACCTCAGCGGGGAGATGACCGTCTCGCCACAGCTCGTAGTCTGCAAGGTGGTCCGGATCGAAGCCCCAGAGCCGCCGCCAGGTCGCATTGGCGTCCAACAGCCGCCCGTTTCGCCCGACCACCTGGATAGCGACCGGCAAGACATCGAACAGCGTGCGGAACCGCTCAAGGTCGGGCGAAGGCGTGCTCTGCCTGTCCGTCTGGGCTGGCATAGATATCGACCCGGGGGCGCGCTGGCCCTTGTCCTCGACCGCCGGCATCCGATCCTGCACCACGTCGTCTCTCCGCTCCACCGTGGGCCGGATCCGCAGCCCTAAGGCCTTATCGTGCCGCCCGCGCCCCTGTCAGCGCAAGAGAGGGGCCGACAGTAAGCCACCACACGGTTGCCCCTAGAGGGAGGTGGCGAACACGATCGTCGTGCGCCACCCCTCACCGGGCACAGGATGCGGCACCCCGCGGCCCAATCATCGTACCTTCTTGTAGCACCGATCGCGTCTCAAGCACCGGTCGTCTCTCATAGCAGGGCGACTGTTATTCAGAATGACGGCATGACGGCGCTTCGCGGCAGGGCAGGGATCAGCTGCACGTTCGCTACGGCATCGGAATGGGACGGCGGCTATACTTTGGGATGGTTGTCGAATAGGCCGCACCTTGGCCTGCCGTGGCCGTTGGCGCCGCTTCTTTGTGCGTCGCTGACGGCGACATCGCATCGTGATACCACAGACCCAGGAGTTCATCATGGTCGCTGCTACCATCGACGCCCGCCGGCAAGCCGCCCCCCGTCCTCAGCGCCGGATCGTCGTCGCGGACGAACTGGGATATTGCTGGGGGGTGCGACGGGCGCTGGACATCATTCAGGATGCGGCCAGCATCGAGGACCGGATCGCCCCGGTTGGCGACATCATCCACAACCCGCAGGTCGTCGATCGGCTGCGAGAGCGCGGCGTGGAAGGCGCTGGCTCTGTCGCGGAGGCCGTGGATCGCGGATTTGGCCGGGTCGCCATCACTGCTCACGGGATGGGGCCGCACCTGGCCAAGGAAGCCGAGGCAGCGCACGTCGAACTCATCGACACCACCTGTCCGCTGGTAACCAAGGTTCAGCGCCTAGCCCAAAAGCTGGTCCGCCAGGGCTACTTCATCGTGGTCTATGGTGATGCCTACCATCCGGAGGTCAAGAGCGTCATCGGCTGGGCCGGCACCAGCAAGGCGCTCCCGGCGAAGAAGCTGACGGACCTGCCATGGAACGCCAAGCGCGGCGAACCGGGCCCGGGCAAGGTCGCGCCGCCCCGCAAGGTTGCGCTTGTCAGCCAGACGACCAAGAACGTGGACGAATTGATGGCGTTTGCCCAGGACCTACAGGCGCTGGTGGTGCCGGAAGGGGGCGAGTTCCGCCTCTGCAACACCATCTGTGAGCCGACCAGCGAGCGACAGAGAGCCCTCAAACGGCTGGTCGAACGCGACGAGGTGGATCTGATCCTGGCCATCGGCGGCAAGAAGAGCAGCAACACCGCTCGCCTTGCCGAGGTCGGCAACAAGATGGGCGTTGCCTCCTTCCACATCGAGCGGCCGGAGGACATCGAGGATGCCTGGCTCCAGGATGTCGACACCGTAGGTGTGACGGCAGGCGCCTCGACCCCGGACGATGTGATCGAGGCCGTCGTCGCGGCTCTCGCCGCGAAGGGCTACGCTCCGCCAGAGGGCGGCATCCGCCCCGTCGACCCGGACTACGTGCCGGCGTACTAACAACGGCCAACAGCGCAACCCCTTGGGGCGTAGAGCTAGACGCCTACTCCGCAAGGGGTTGTCCGTTTCGGGAGACGGGTTGGGCGACTACCTTCTCGCCTTCCCTTGCTGGCTGTTGTTCAAGAAGGCAATTGGGACGCGGAGGCTGAATCCCGCCCGTGTTTGAAGGACCATTGCTGCGCGCTACCGGCGATGGGCGCGAGCGCCGCGGTCACGGACCCTCAGGAGCCGGGGCCGAGTTGGCGGCCCGGAAGCACCCCAGGACATGGTCGTCCACCATGCCGACGCTCTGCATGAAGGCGTAGCAGATGGTGGTACCGACAAACGTGAAGCCCCGCCGCTTGAGATCGCGGGAGAGGGCATCTGATTCGGGGGTGTGGACGGGAACGTCCGCCATCGTCGCGGGTGGCTCGATGCGCAGTGGCGCTCCCCCCACGAATGACCAGAGGTAGCGGTCGAACGAGCCAAACTCTTCTTGGACAGCCAGGAAGGCCTGGGCGTTGCGGATTGCCGCGGCAACCTTCAGGTGGTTGCGGACGATGCCAGGGTCGGCCAGCAAGCGGGCGACGTCATCCGGGCCGTAGGCGGCGATCCGGCGCGGATCCCAGCCCTCGAATGCGGCGGCAAAGTTGCGGCGCTTGCGCAGGATGGTAGACCAAGAGAGCCCCGCCTGGAAGCCCTCGAGCATCAGTCGCTCGAACAACTCCCCGTCGTCGTGGCAGGGTACCCCCCATTCCGTGTCGTGGTAGGCCACCATCAGCGGATCGGTGCCTGCCCAGTCGCAGCGAGGCAGGCCATCCCCACCTTCAATCACGACGGTCTGCTCCTCGCCTCATCAACGACTTCAGGCTCCGGTGTCTACGAGTCCGTCGCCCGCTGGCGAGTGCCCTCGCACGTACGCGTGCGAGCCCCTAGCGAGCGACGGGCTCACGAACCCGGCTCCGCTGTCGCCTCCTGTCCCCCAACCACTCACAGGGATCGCGGTTTGATCTCGTAAGCGCAGACGTGACCGCCGTTGATGCGATGGGCAACGCGGGTGACGTCGGCCTCCGGCATGGCAGCCTGCAGGAAGTCCAACTCGCTACTGCAGGCGTGCCGGTACCGCAGCGCGACGCCGAGCACGGCACAGTTGTGCTCGGTGATCAGGAACGTACCGTCCGGGCGGGCCTCGAAGTCCGCCAGGTAGCCATCCTCGTCCAGGATGCCAGCGACGATGCCGACCTTCTCCGCGAAAGAACGACCAACAGTCCGAGAACGAGCCCGCTCAAGGCGACGCCCGGCTCGGCGGTCAAAGATCCGGCCAAGCAACTCAGGGCTCTCGTCCTCGACGTACTCCAGCAACTCGTTGGTCAGGTCCACGTAGTTACGAGGGAAGAGCGCATCGCCAGCAGCTGTTAGCGCGTAGAGGTGGCGGGGGCGGCCCCGTCCGGTAATGTCCGCTCGCTCTTGACGGCTGACGAGGAGGCCATCCCGCGAGAGCGCCGCGAGGTGCTGACGTGCGCCGCTGACGGTCATGCCGATCCCGGCCGCGACCGTCCCGACGTCCGCTTCACCGCGCTTCTTAATCAACTCCAGGATCGCCCGCCGGCTCTCGGGCAGATTACCCAGCCCCTGCCCAACCGCCGCGCCAGCTTCCATGCGCCCTCCTCCCGCCTGCCTACAGGCTCACGGTGACGACAGTATAGGCGTCCTCCAAAGGAATAAAAACAGCAAACCATTGCTTTAATCAAAACCCGGGTGTAGGGTGGAAAGGAGGGCATCTGGAGGGTGAGGCACTCCCTTCAGGACCGTTCCATCTCTCAGGGAGGGTGCCATGGGACTGCGCTTGATCCATTGCCTCGCTCCCGTCTGTCTCAGCAAGTGGCACGAGCGGGCCAAGCAGGAGTTGCTTCTGCATCAACTCCGGCGCACGCAGGTGTCCGGGCATCCCCTGGCAAGTCGGGTCGGCCGCCTGATCGTTCGGGTCGGAACTCGGCTCCAACGTAGCGCCCGCTCGACTCCGATCACGTCGGGCTGGCTCCCGACCGTCGACCCTTGCCCTGGATGCGCGACCTGACGCGACGAGATGGAGACCACCATGACAAGTGACATCGAAACGCAGGACTTCCTTGCTCGCCCATCTACCGGGATCCCAGCCGCACCGCCCGTGATCGGTCTCTTTGAACTCGTGCTTGAAGTGGCCGATCTGGAAGCCTCGGAGCGCTTTTACCACGACATCCTCGGCCTACAGGTCGTTGATCGGTGGACGGGTGACCGCCCTGCCGTTTGGCTGGGGTTAGGGCGGGAGGGCTTCCTGGGCCTGTGGCCGCGGGAGACGGGCGGCGCGATGGCCATCCACGGCGGACGCGGCGGCGCCCACGTTCATATCGCCCTCCGGGTTCCACACGGCACCCTGGCCGCAGCCCATGCACGTCTTGAAGCACTGGGTATCCCGGTTGAGGATGGGTGGGAATTCAGCCCCAGCAACCGAGCCATCTACGTGGACGACCCGGGCGGCAACGTCTTGGAACTGACCGAGCGGGCCACGCTCTGGGACGGGACCCCAGCCACAGAGTAATCGACGGCTGGGGAGCCGGTAGGAGGGCTTACCCAGCCGCCGATGCGTGCAGACAGGGCTGACGCGAGAGAAAGACTCCAGGGCGGAGGATCAGGGCTGGGCAGCAGGGAGTGGGGCATGGACAAGACGGCTTACCTGCGGCGGATCGATGTCGACGGTCCCATGGCGCCGACGGTTGAGACACTCGGAGTGCTGACTTCGGCGCATCTAAGGACGGTGCCGTTCGAGAATCTGGACATCCATCTAGGACGCGAGATCGTCCTGGACGAGGCCGCGCTCTTTGACAAGGTCGTGGGGCGCCGGCGCGGCGGCTTCTGCTACGAATTGAACGGCCTCTTCGCCAGGCTGCTCCAAGATCTCGGCTTCAGGGTGGACCTTCTGGGGGCACGGATGCCGCAGGAAGGCGGGTACGGCCCTGAGTCGGAACACCTGGCCCTCCTCGTCCGTCCTCCAGACGACGCATCCCGGTGGCTGGTCGATGTCGGCGCCGGCCGGAGCTCGCCCCCATTGCCCTTGCCGCTCACCCCGGCCCCTATCGAGCATGTCGATCCGACTGGGGCGGCGTTCCGCGTGACCGGCAGCGACGACGCCTGGCTCCTGGAGCGGCGATTGCTCGGCGACGAGTGGAACGAGGTGTACGCGTTTCCGCTTCGACCCCACGCGCTGGACGACTTCAGGGCGATATGCCACCACCACCAGACCTCGCCGGAGTCGCCATTCCCTCGGAAACGCATCTGCACGCAATTGACCGCCCACGGTCGCGTCACTTTGAGCGACCTCCGGCTGATCACAGCCACTGGGGACCGGCGAGAGGAACGGGATTTGCCCGGAGAAGAGGCCTTCAGAGCCGTGCTTCGGGAGCAGTTCGGCATCGACCTGGACGCATAAGGATGGATGGGCACGGGACGGACGCAACGAACGAACCAGGAGCAGACCGAGCGCCCGTGCGCCTCCTCGGCATCGGCGGCAGCACACGACGGGAGTCACGGAGCCTGGCGGTGCTCGAAACCGCGCTCCGGCTAGCGGAGGTGCATGGTGCGCAGACGGCACTCGCCGATGTGCGGGCGATGGATCTCCCCCTCTTCGCTGAAGACGGATCCGCCGCGGAGCAACCCCCAGCACTCCGCTGGCTGCTGCAGGAAGTACGAATGGCAGAAGCCTACGTCCTCTGCTCCCCCACCTACCACGGCACGCTATCCGGTGCGGTCAAGAACGCCCTGGACGCCCTCACCCCACTTGGTGAGGACGAGCCGCCGTACCTGGCGGGAAGACCTGTTGGCCTAATCGCACTCGGGGGCGCCGGCGCGGCCAATACCCTTACTGCCCTTCACCATGCGGCGCGGGCACTTGGAGGGCTGACGGTCCCGACCGTCGTGGTCGTGCCCAGCAAGGCGGTGGACGTGCATGCTCGAGAGGTGGTCGACCAGGCGGTGCGCCGCCGGCTGGCGACGATGACCCATGAAGTGATCCATCTGGCGCACCGCCTGCGGTCGCCTGCGCCCGTTCCGCTTGGGATCCGATGAAGGGGCCAAGAACGGGTCGTCGTCCGCAGTTTGGCGCATGACGGTCAGCGCGGTTGGACGGCGCCCGACCCTGCTCGGGGCCGACAGCACGAACGGATGACGCAGGAGGCCATGGTGACTGCCGGAAGATCGACGGTGACAGGAGACGGGACGATGGCGCCCGGAGCGGCCGAGGAGCCCTATTGCTACCTGCGGACGACGGGTCGCGTGAGTGGCCGGCCGCACGACGTGGAGATGTGGTTCGCGGCCGAGGGGCACTGCATCTACCTCTTGGCCGGTGGCCGGGATCGCGCGGACTGGGTCCGGAACATCCAGCACGACCCCGCCGTCTGGGTCAGGATCGCCGATGTCACCTACGCTGGCCACGCACGGAGCGTGGAAGGAACCGCCACAGAAGTTCGGGCTCGGGAACTGCTCTCGGCCAAGTACTACGGGTGGCAGAGCGGCCCCCTCCCAAACGCTTGGGCACGGGAGGCGCTGCCAATCGCGATCAACATCGAGGCGGTCCCCGGTGAAATCACTCCCGGCATCCGGTCTGCCCGGTGAACGCGTCGTTCATGGTCACCTGCCGGATCTGGCACGATCTGACGTCGATCCATCACCCCCGGCGCTCCGGTCCCAGGCGAGGAACGTAACTGGCGCGCTTGGATGGCGGCTTCTCCGTGGGCTGACAAACCTCGACGGATATTGACCAACGATGTCGCTCCCGTTGGTGGCGTAACGGGTGGATGCCAGTGTCGTTGTCGCTTCGCTGTCAGACGACGGCCGGTGCTGCTCATCCCCGTATGCTCAGCAGAGCGAACAGGCCGAACCCGACAAGCACCACGCCAGAAAGCAGATTTACCTGCCGTAGCCGCGAGGGGGAGAGCGAGCGGCGGAAGCACCCGACCGCGCCGCTCAGCAGGAGCCACCAGAGGGCCGAGCCGAGGAAGACACCGAGCACCAGCAACCCAGCCGACCACCAGTCTGCGGCCGTGTTCACGAGTCCCAGACCTGCGAAGACTGCCGCGAACGAGATGATCGTGCTCGGGTTGGTCAGCGTCAGCGCAAACGTGGAGCCGTACACGATGGCCAACCCTCGCCCTGAAGGTGCCGCCGCCGCCGCCGAGGGGTGAGTCATAGCTGTCCGCACGCCCAGGTAGCAGAGGAATACCCCCCCGATCAGACGCACCCAGCCCTGGTGCTCGATGAGCACCGACGAGACCGATCGGAAACCCATCGCGGCAAGAAACCCGTAGAGCGTGTCCGCCGTGGCCGCGCCCAGACCGGAGACGAATCCGACCAAGCGACCGTCGGTGAGGGTGCGGCGGATGCAAAGGAGACCAATGGCTCCCACCGGGGCCGCGATGGCGAAGCCGATGATCAGGCCGCGCCACAGAAAATTTATGTCCACAGGAGGGCACCTCCGTTGAACGGTGCCCCAGCTCGACGTACATCCCCGGGGCACAACAAAACCCGCCAGCCGGTTGCGGTCTGGCGGGTCGCGATGCTCCGAAGCGATGCAGGGCAAGCGCGGCTAGCCAGACCTCCCGGTCTGCTGGCGCTGCCGCTGGACGGCCATCGAGCCCACGCTGTTGCCAATCCATGCCGATGACACGAAGTGCCTCCTGTCGCTCCTCCTTCACGATAGGGGCGACACCATTCCCGGTCAAGCCTGGGCAGCGAGGCCGCGGCTTCTCGGACCGGCAGAAGACAGCGGCTGCATGGGGCAAACTGGGAAACAGGGGACCCCGTTCCCCAATTTGCCCCCTCTTCGCCTCTTCCCGTGACTCGATGCCGGCACCAGGCGGCGGCCGTGTACCACGGGCCATGAGTCACTTGACACAGGCCCTATCATTGGTCGGTTGCACGTCCCGAATTTCACCGGCGCCCGTTCCTTATGCCGACCGCCCGTACACCCGGTCGCTCAGTCGTCAAGGGACGCGGCGAGGAGTTCTTCCATGCCCGGTCCTGACCGTGACGGTTCAGATCAAGAGGCGCCCTCCCCGCGGGTGACCCCGAAGGTGAAACGTCCATCTCCCCCACCGCAGCCCAATTTTCCTCCAGCATCGACCAATCGCGATCCGGCGACCGCGAACGGCACGGGCACGAGTGGTGCCATCTCAGCCGACGAACAGTTCGGCGCCAACGACCGGCGAGTTCCCCCCGATCTAGGCTTGGGCTGGCTGAACGGAACAAATCCCGGTGACTCCGCTGCTCAGCCAAGTCACCCGAACTCAAGCGCCCAGGCTGCGAGCTTAAGCCGAGCCCGCATGGTCCGCGCTCCCCGAATGGGGGGACCGAAAGTCCAGCCGGAGTTGGTGGGCAAACAGCGGCTCAAGGGCACCCACCCTGGCGACCGCTACGTCCGGGTCGTTCGTCAACAAAGCGAGGACTTCCAGCGTGCCGGCCCCGGTCATCTCGTGGCCACGGAAGACGCGTTGGCGGCGCGGGGTCCAGCTGGGCGTGCCTTTGGCCGGGTCAAGCGAGTCGTCATCGGCGCCCCTCTCTCCACTGCAGCGGCGGCCCACGAGCGCCTGACCAAGGTCAAGGCGCTGGCGGTGCTCTCCTCAGATGCGCTCTCCTCTGTCGCCTACGCGACAGAGGAAATCCTGCACGTCCTGTTGCTGGCTGGACTCGGCGCGTTGACGTACAGCTTGCATATCGGCGCGGCGATCGTCGTGCTCCTGCTCTTTGTTGGCATCTCCTACCGGCAAACGATCAAGGCCTATCCGGCCGGCGGCGGGAGCTACATCGTCGCCAAGGACAACCTCGGCGAGTTGCCTGCCCTAGCCGCAGGCGCAGCCCTCCTGTTCGGTTACGTGGTGACCGTCGCAGTCAGCATCGCGGCCGGTGTAGCAGCGCTCGTCTCGGCCCTGCCGGAGCTTCATAGCCACCGGGTCGCCCTCGGTCTCGGGTTCATTCTCCTCGTCACGCTGCTCAACCTGCGAGGCATCCGTGAGTCGGGCAGCATCTTCGCCGTCCCGACCTACCTATTCCTAGTCGGCATCTTCACTCTTCTGGCGGTGGGGATCCTTCGCACCGCGGGCGATGGGTTCGACGCCCGCGAGCCTGTCGCGCCAGTCGGAGAGGCACTTTCAGGCGCCACCGGCTCGCTCGGGCTCTTCCTCATCCTGCGGGCGTTCAGCTCTGGGTGCGCAGCGCTGACCGGCGTTGAGGCCATCTCCGACGGCGTGCCGGCCTTCCAGCCCCCCGAATGGAAGAACGCCCGTGCCACCCTGACCTGGATGATCGGGATCCTCGCGGTCATGTTCTCGGGAATCACCTTCCTGGCCCACCAGTTCGGCGTGGTGCCGCTGGAGGCCAACCACCCTGGCGGATACGAAACCGTCGTTTCCCAGATCGCGCGGGTGGTCTTTGGCGGCGAGAATCTAGCCTATTACTACATCCAGTTCGCGACGCTGGCGATTCTGATCCTGGCAGCCAATACGGCCTACTCCGACTTCCCACGGCTGGCATTCTTCCTGGCCCGGGACCGCTACCTGCCGCGTCAGTTCACCTTCCGGGGCGACCGCCTTGCGTTCACCACCGGGATCGTGACCCTGGGCATTCTTTCGGGAACCATGCTGGCGGGCTTCGGTGCCGAGACCAGCCGCATGATTCCGCTCTACGCGGTCGGCGTCTTCACGGCATTCACGCTCTCCCAAAGCGGCATGATCTCGCGGTGGCTCCGACTTAGAGAGACGGGATGGCAGCGCGGATTGGCGATCAACATCGTCGGCGCTACCGCCACCGGGATCGTGACACTCGTCGTCGGGGTTTCCAATTTCCGCAAGGGCGCTTGGGTTGTGATCGCACTGATCCCGATCCTAATCGCCATGTTCCGGGCGATCCACCGCCACTACCAGAACGCGGCAGGCGAACTGGCCGCGCAGACCCCGCTCGACCCGAGCGAGATCCAACACACCGTGATCGTGCCGGTGGCAGCGGTCAACCGCGTCGCCCGGCAAACCCTAGCCTACGCCCGCTCCATCTCTGACAACGTCAGCGCCGTCCACATCACGGACGACGAGGCGGAGATCGAGGCGATGCGCCAGGCCTGGACCGAGTTGGGCACCGACGTGCCGCTGGTGATCATCGAGTCCCCGTACCGGTCGCTGGTCGGGCCGCTGCTGCACTACATCGATGAGATCGACAAGCAGCGCCCGGACGACACGATCACGGTGATCCTGCCGGAGTTCATCGCGCGCCATTGGTGGGAGCAACTGCTGCACAACCAGACGGCGCTGCGGATCAAGGCGGCGCTGCTCTTCCGTCCGAGCACTGTCGTCACCAGCGTCCCCTACCACCTGGAGCGCGGGGGAACCGTACCGACCGGCGGCGTGGGCGCGACAACGGGCCTGGAGCACCGCCTGTAAGGGGCGATCGGGCGACTACCGGGCGAGGGGGCTGGGCGGCCGGGTAGCTGGCGGCCACCCGGTCCCTAGTCGGCCGTCAAGGTTTCGTCGCCGTGGTCGCGAAGCAGGGCGATCGCGGCGGCGATGCGTTCTCGACAGCGCACCGTGCCCGTGACCCGCAGCGTCTCGAAGAGGCCGGGGGACTGAGTCCGGCCCGTGACCGCGACGCGGATCGGCATGAAGAGCTGTCCCGCCTTGAGGCCCAACTCCTCGGCGAGCCCCCGCAGCCGGGCTTCCGTCGCCACCTCGTCGGCCACATCCAGACCGTCGTCCAGCACCCGCTCGACGGCCACCAGCGCGTCGAGGGTTTCCAGGACGCCCAGCTTCTTGGGCACGAGCAGGGTCGGATCGTACGGCTCCAGCTCGTCCTGCAGGAAGGAGCGCATCAGGTCCGGCGCGTCGGCCAGGGTCTCCAGGCGGTCCTTGAGCAGCGCGGCCGCGTCCCGGACCAGGGGATAGTCCGTGTGGCCGGGATCGGATGCGCCGGAATCGACTAGCCCGGCCGCGGCCAGGAACGGGACGACACGAGCCGCGAGGTCGTCCAGGGTCAGGACGTGGTTGATGTAGTGGGCATTGAACCAGCGCAGCTTGGCATAGTCAAACGTGGCCGGCGAGGGGCTGACCCGCTCCAAGGTGAACTTCTCGAGCAGATCCTCGGGGGAGAAGATCTCCGTCTGACCGTCGAAGCTCCAACCGAGCAGCGCCAGGTAGTTCATCAGGGCTTCCGGCAGGTACCCCTGGGCGCGGAACTCCTCCATCGCGGTGGAGCCATGCCGCTTGGAGAGTTTGCCGCCGCCGGGGGCCAGGATAAGCGGCATGTGGGCCAGGGCCGGGACTTCCCACCCGAACGCCCCGTAGAGCAGGACGTGCAGGGGCGCGGTCGAGATCCACTCGTCGCCGCGCATGATGTGGGTGATCGCCATCAGGTGGTCGTCGACCACATTGGCGAGGTGGTAGGTGGGGAAGCCGTCCGACTTCAGGAGCACCAGGTCTTCCAGGTTCTCGTTCTGGTAGACGATCTCGCCGCGCAGCAGATCCACGATGCGCGTCTCGCCTTCCAGGGGCGTCGCGAAGCGGACCACGAAGGACTTGCCGGCCGTGAGGTTCTCCTCCACCTCCGTGGCGGAAAGGTTCCGGCAGTGGCGGTCGTAGCCGGGCGGCTGCTTGCGAGCCCGCTGCTCCTCCCGCACCCGCTCCAGGCGCTCGGGTGTGCAGAAGCAGCGATAGGCCTGGCCTTGCGCGATCAGGCGATCCGCATGCTCGCGATAGAGGGTGGTGCGCTCGCTCTGCGTGTACGGGCCGTAAGGGCCGCCGCGGTCCGGACCCTCGTCCCAGGTCAGGCCGAACCAGCCCAGCGCGTCAAAAATGCCCTGGGTCGCATCCTGGACGAAGCGCTTCTGGTCGGTGTCCTCGATCCGCAACACGAAGGCGCCGTCCTTCCCCTGCCGCCGCGCCTCCCCGTGGGCAAAAAGCCAGTTGAAGAGCGCGGTTCGCCCGCCCCCGACGTGCAGAGACCCGGTTGGACTTGGCGCGAATCGGACGCGCACCGGCCCCTCCTGGGCGGGATTTGACGATGGGACAAGGTTCTCGGGGGCAGTCATGCGGGCGGAATCCTCCTTAACAGGTTCGGTGCTTCCCGGTGAGTATACGCGGCTGAGCAACTGAGCCGGCCGGCGCCGCCGATTGAGCCGCAACGGGCTTGAGGGGACGATGCCCGCGCGGAGACGAACCGGGAGCCATTGGTGATGGACGGAGACGCGACGCTCCATGACAATGACATGAACGCGACGTGTTGGGAGGACTGTGCAGAGCGGAGGACTTAAACCCATGGTGCTGTCACCGAGCCGAACCGGGGCCTGGAACACGGCCGATCTGGTCGCCAAGGACAAGGCCCATCTGCTTCATTCCGTTTCCAATCTCCACCAGCTTCAGAAGGAGGGCCCGCTGGTCATTGCCCGCGGCGAGGGGGTGTACATCTGGGACACGGACGGCAACCGCTACATCGACGGCTTCGCCGGCCTCTGGAACGTGAATGTCGGGCACGGCCGGCGGGAGCTGGCCGAGGCGATGGCCGCGCAAGCGGAGGAGATGGAGTTCACCCCGACGTTCTTTGGGCTCGCCACTCCGCCGGTGATCGAACTAGCGGCACGGCTCGGGGAGATGTTCCCGGACCCGATCAACCACTTCAACTTCACCTCCGGCGGAGCCGAGTCCAACGAGACGGCGCTCAAGATCGCCCGCTACTACTGGCACCTGAAGGGCAAGCCGGAGAAGATCAAGGTTCTCTCCCGGAAGATGGCCTACCACGGCATCGCCATGGGCGCGCTGGCGGCGACCGGCATCCCTGCCTACTGGCAGGGCTTCGGTCCGATCGCCCCGGGATTCGTCCACCTCACCCCGCCCTACGCCTACCGGCATGGGGAGGGCATGACGGAAGAGGAGTTCGTCGCCACCCTTGTTGCGGAGCTCGAAGAGACGATCGCCCAGGAGGGCGCGGAGACCATTGCCGCGTTCATCGGCGAGCCGGTCCAGGGAGCGGGCGGCGTGGTCGTCCCGCCGGAGAGTTACTGGCGGCCCATCGCCGAGACGCTGCGTCGGCACAACATCCTGTTGCTGTTTGACGAGGTGATTACCGGCTTCGGTCGCACCGGCACGATGTTCGGCATGCAGCAGTACGGGGTAACACCGGACATCGTCTCCTTCGCAAAGGGAATCACCTCTGGCTACATCCCTCTCGGCGGAGTTGGCGTCTCCGACGAGGTCTTCGCGACGATGGCCGAGCCGAACCAAATGTTCATGCACGGCTTTACCTACTCCGGCCACCCTGTCGCCTGCGCCGTTGCCCTCCGCAATCTTCAGATTATCGAGGAGGAGCAACTGCCGGAGAACGCGGGGCGATCGGGCGCGCTGCTGCTCGACGAGCTGCGCGGCGGGCTCGCGGAGCAGCCACACGTCGGCGAGGTCCGCGGAAAGGGCTGCATGCTGATCGTCGAGGTGGTTGCGGATCGGGAGACCAAGGCCAAGTTCGACCCGGCCCAGAACGTCGGCGGCCGGCTGCAGGCGGCGACGCGAGAGCGGGGCGTCATCGTCCGTTGCTCCAACGACGGCATCGCGATCGCCCCGCCGCTGACGATCCAGGAGGACGAAGTCCGGGCGCTGGCCGGGGCGATCGTCGAATCGGTCATCGAGGTGCTGGTCTAACGTGGTCCGGGGCGATGGGCGGGATCAAAGGGACATCACTGAAGCGGATGTTGCCCTACCCCGCCTATCGCTCCGCACCGCTCGAACTGGAGCACACCTGCCTGCTCCTCAGCCCCGGGCCGTGCTCTGGAACATGGATGGAACGCTGCTTGAGGCAGCGGAGTATCACTGGCTGACCTGGCATCAAGCGCTCTTTGAACGAGGCGCCACTCGGCGGGACAGGGTGCCTACCCGGGACCAGTTCAAGGCAGCCCTCGCCTCGACTCCAGATGAATATCTCCGCGTTCTTAGCTACAGGTTTCCCCGGCGAGGAACAGGCCCGGGTCTCTGGCACCCAGGAGACGCGCTATCGGGAGATGGTGCTGAAGTACGGCATCGAGACCGCTCCCGGTGTGAAACGGTGGCTGGCTCGCCTCCACGCCGAGGGCTGGCGGCGGGCGGTCACCTCGCCGGCACCGAAGGAGAACGTTGAGGCTCTGCTAGAGGCTCTCGGCATCTTCGAGTATTTCGTTGCATTCGCAGTTGACGAGGACGGCCGCGATCACGGCAAGCCAGACCCGCAGGTGCTCCGCAGCGCCGCCGACGCGCTTGCACTGCCACCGGCACGATGTGTGGTGGTCGATGACGCGCGAGCCGGAATCGAAGCAGGCTACTGGGCTGGCATGCGTACGATTCGTATCGGCGCTGCGCACGCCAGCTTAACGGCCGACCTCACGGTCGCGTCCCTCGACGACCTCCCCGACGACGCCTTCGACAGGTTGCTTGACGCGAGAATCCAGGCCTGATGCTCTCCGCAGGGTGATCGGTTGCTCTGCCGGCCGGTTGCCCACATCGGGGCAGGTGGCGACCGCAACCACCGGCCCGGCCGTCGTCGACCGCTCCTACGCCTTCAGCACCACCTTCTCGCAGTTGTCCTGTTTGTGCTTGAAGAGCTCGTACCCGTGAGGTGCCTGCTCCAGCGGCAGCGTGTGCGTGATGATGAAAGTGGGGTCGATTTCCCCGTTTTGAATCCGCTCCAAGAGCGGGCGCATGTAGCGGTGCACGTGCGTCTGGCCGGCCTTGATCGTCAGCGAGCGATTCATGACCGAGCCGATCGGGAACTTGTCGACGAACCCGCCGTAGACGCCAACGATGGAGACGGTGCCACCGTTGCGACACGCCATGATCGCCTGCCGCAGGGCGGTCGGGCGGTCCGTCTCCAGCTTCGCCGCTTGCTTCACGCGGTCGTAGGCGTAGGCAGCGCCGTGCCCGTGCGCCTCCAGGCCGGCGGCGTCGATGCAGGCGTCCGGACCGCGGCCACCAGTCATCTCCTTCAGCGCGTCGAGGACGTCGGTCTCCTCGTAGTTGATCGTCTCCGCACCGGCTTTCTCGCGCGCCATCTGAAGCCGGTATGGAAAGCGATCGATCGCGATCACCCGCTCGGCACCCAGCAGGAAGGCGCTCACGATGGCGAACTGTCCGACAGGACCCGCCCCCCAAATGGCAACGATGTCGCCCGGCCGGATGTCGCACATCTCGGCCCCCATGTACCCCGTTGGCAGGATGTCGGAGAGGAAAAGCGCCTGCTCGTCCGTCATCCCGTCCGGCACCTTGAGGGGCCCCACGTCGGCGAACGGGACCCGGGCGTACTCAGCCTGGCCCCCCGCGTAGCCGCCGGTCAGGTGGGAGTAGCCGAAGATGCCGGCCGTCGAATGCCCCCAGAGTTCCTCGGCCATCCAGGCATTGGGGTTGGAGTTCTCGCAGAGCGAATAAGCTTCGTTCTGACAGGCAGTGCAGGCGCCGCAGGCGATCGGGAATGGAACGACGACCCGGTCCCCGACCTTCAGGTTGTTGACGCCCTTCCCAACCTCGACGACCTCGCCCATGAACTCGTGGCCCAGGATGTCCCCTTTGACCATGGAAGGCACGTAGCCATCGACGAGGTGGAGGTCGGAGCCGCAGATTGCTGTGGAACTGATCTGCACGATCGCGTCGCGCGCGTTCAGAATTTTTGGGTCAGGCACCTCTTGTACCTGCACCGTGTTTCTACCCATCCAGCAGGTGGCCTTCATCACTTCCCCCTCAGAGCGTTAGGCGAACCGGGCGGCTGTCGATGAGAACCCGCCCGACCGTATCTCATGGTTTTACGGGACGGTCGCATCCTCTGGAGGCTGCGCCGGACGCTGCCGGAGACGAGCACCGTCAAGGCTTCCCTCCGAGCGGACAACCTCGCCGGTCTCCAGGACCTGCTTGAAGCGATACACGTCCTCTCGTAGTTGCTGATTAGGTTCCTCGCCGAAGAGTTTGGCGACGGTCACACCAACCGCGCCGGCCGGCGGGTCGTACTGGAGCTTGACCCTCACCTCCGTGCCGCGCCCGCCCGGCGCGGGGTTGAAGCGGACCGACCCGCTGTTCTGCACGTCCGAGCCTTCAAGCGACCGCCAGGCGATCAACTCATTCGGCCGGTCGTCAACGATCTCAGCGTCCCACTCGACCGTCCTGCCGGCCGGTGCTTTCGCCTTCCAGTGCGACCGTCCGTCACCCATCACCTCCACCGATTCGAGGTGGAGCATGAAGCGCGGCAGATTCTCGAAGTCACGCCAGAGCGCGTAGACCTCCTCGGGAGGACGATTGACGGTGATGGCCTTCTCCACGCCCCGGGTGTCATCCTGCGGCGCCGTCTCCTCCACCGCTGCACGACCGGAACGAAGCCGGGTGGCGCAGAGCACGTCCAGCGCGGTCACCCCGACGACAGCAGCCGTCGCCGCCGCAACCCGATCCCTCCTCACGTTCTTGGAGGTGAGGGCGGCTCCCAGGAGCGCCAGGTCCATCGCGTCCCCGGCAAGCCGCGCCCAGAGCCATCCAACCGGCCGCGGTCGCACGAGGATTGCAAGGCCGGGAACGATCTCGCGGACCCCGATGGCCCGGAGCAGGGCACGGTTGTCGTCATCGTCCTTGATCCCGATGAGTCGTGCCACATCCGAGGGCGCGATGAGTTGAGCGAGCCCGAGGCCATGGCTAAACCACCCCAAGGCGCGGGCCAACCGCTGGCCTTTTCCGTTCTCCAACCCTCTCTGGGCCTGTCCTATCGCCATCCGTCTTGTCCTCCCGATGAATCCACCGTCTGGTCCACGCTGTGGAGATGCCGATGCCCATCCATGTCGGGTGCTTGCCGCGTTCGCCAGGTTTGCTACCTCCAGGCTCTTTCCCTGCCCTGCTGGAGAGAGCCCGGGGCGTCAAGCAATGGCCTACCTGTCGTGCCCTCCTTATGCCGATCCTGCTGCGGCAACGAGGGAAAACGCTGAAGGGCGCCACGCGGATCACGGATCTCCAGATGCGGCCAGCCGTCCTGCCCATGGTGAAGTGGATCCGCAAGGCGAGCCTTACCTCCGCGCTGCAGAGGTTGTGCCACGGGAGACGCCAAGCAGGCCTGGGCTATCGCGGGGATGGGAAGCGGTGTAGGTAAGACTCCTCTTATGGAAAGGGAGGACCGGGGCTCCGCCATGCTGACCCAGGGATAGCACCCCCTCACCGGCCGATCAGGCGATGGGCTCGACCTTTCGGCAAGGCACTATCCAGGAACCTGCCCGCGAACCTTCCGGTCGTCCTTCCTACTCCGGACCGGGCAGGAACCGAACGGCCCCTGCCGCCCTTGCGGCCAGCCGGGCAAGCGCATCGCGCAACTCAACGGGTTCCTTCACTGTGAAGTCAAAGCCGAAGGCGAGGAGACGGTGCGCAAACCAGTCCAGGTCGCCGACCGAGGAGCGGAGAAGCACGCCGGCGCCGTCCTCCTCTAAGGTGGCTAGATCAGGAGGCACCGCGGCCTGAGCCTCCGCTAGCGTCGTCTCCAGCCGGACATCCACCGACCAGGCAGCCGGCGTGCTGGCAAGGGAGCGGGTGACATACGCCAGCGCATCGAACTCGGGGGGAGGATTGAACCCTTCGGGGCAGAGGGTGGCATCGAGGACGCGATCCAGGCGGAAGACCCTGAGATCCTGCCTCAGGTGACAGTGCCCTACCGTGAACCACCGGCTCGAGAGATAGACCAGCCCGTAAGGGTCGAGATCCCGGTCGGTCTCCTCCCCCCGCCAGGAGGCATACCGGAGCCGGACCCGCCGTCTCGCGCGGACAGCTTCCCCGATGGTGGAGACCATCGCGCCCGACGGGATCGCGGAGGCCGGTGCCAGGTCGGTGACCAGCGTTTCACGCACCGCGTCGACCTGTCGCCGCACGGTTGGGGGCAAGACCCGGTCCACCTTCGCAAGCGCCCCCTCGACGGCCGGTGCCGCGCCGGGAAGTCCGAGGCGCCGGGCCATCAAGAGGCCGATCGTGAGCGCTAACGCCTCATCATCCGTGAAGACCATCGGGGGCAACTTGAACCCAGGCCGGAGGCGGTAGCCGCCGTGGCGGCCGCGCTCGGCTTCCACTGGGATACCGAGATCCTGCAGCATCGTGACGTAGCGGCGAACTGTGCGCCGGTCCACCTCTAGCCTCGCAGCCAGATCGGCGCCACTCAACCGAGGGTGCGCCTGGAGGAGTTCCAATGTCGTGAGGACCCGCGTTGTCGGGTGGTACATGGCCACATCTCTCCCAGGGCACAGCGGGAATGCGGGCCGATTATGCCCGCATTCACCGCTACCATGAAAGGAAATCCCATTCGGGCGGCCACAAGGAGGAGGGCAAGAGATGGCTCAGGCGAACAACCACGGCTCGGCGCTGGTGATCATCGACGTTCAGGTGGCGATCATGGACGGACCGGACCCGGCCTATCCACCGATTCACGGCCGGGACGACGTGCTCGCGAGGATCGCCCATCTCTTGGAGCAGGCCCGAGCTGCCGCAGTGCCCGTCGTCTTCGTCCAGCACGAGCACCCGACCTTCACTCCGATGATGGCCGGGGCACCCGGCTGGCAGATTCACCCGGCCGTGGCCCCGATCGCAGGGGAGGTGAACATCCGCAAGCGAGCCGCCGATGCCTTCTACGGGACAGCGCTGCGGAGTGAGTTAGATGCCCGGGGTGTGACTCGTCTCGTCATCGCGGGGTGTGAGACCGACCATTGCGTCGACACCACCACCCGTCGCGCCCTCAGCCTGGACTTCGACGTCATCCTCGCCGCCGACGCCCACACCACTACGTCCGGGATGGAAGCCGGCCCGCTCAGTCCCGCCCAGATCATCGCCCACCACAATGCCACCCTTGCCTACCTGCCCCACCCGACGCGAGAGATCACCGTCATGCCGGCGCCGGAGGTGACCTTTTAGGCGCTGTCGTGGCGACTGTTGAAGGCCGTCGGCTCGACCGCGTGCGAGTGTCACTTACCGATGCAGAATCGAGCGAAGATCTCGGCGAGGACCGCCTCATCTACGGCCTCGCCGGTCACCTCTCCCAGCGCGTGGAGGGAGGCACGGAGGTCAATAGCCAGCAGATCCAGGGGAAAATCAGCGCGGCGCGCGGCTTGGGCGTCGCGGATGTGAACCAGGCTGCGGTCCAGGGCGGCGTGCTGACGGGCGGTGATGAGCGCCGGGTGCGCGAGGTTAGGAGTATCGCCAGCCAGCACCGCCGCAAGCGCCTCTTCCAACTCGCCAATGCCGGCACCCGTGAGGGAGGAGATTTCGACGACGGGGCAACGAGGCAGCAGCGCGAGGACGGCGTCCTGGGGGGCACGGATGGGCAGATCGCGTTTGTTGATCGCGACCACAACCGGGAGCGGGGCAATGGCGTCCGGGTCTCGCTCCGCAAGCGTGCGGGCGACGGCGAGATCATCCTCGGTGGGAGGGACCGAGCTATCAAGGACCAGAATGGCCGCACCCGCCGCCACCAAGGCACGGCGGCTTCGCTCCACCCCGAGCCGCTCCACCTCATCCGCCGTTTCGGCAATGCCAGCAGTGTCCAACAGCGTGGCCGGGATGCCACGCAGGTCCACCGCTTCGGCAACGACATCCCGGGTGGTTCCGGCGATCGGGGTGACGATCGCGCGGTCGGTCCGCAGCAAGGCATTGAGCAGGCTGCTTTTGCCGACGTTCGGCCTGCCCACGAGCGCGATCTGGGCACCCTCGCGGTAACGCATGCCCGCGCGAGCACCGGCCAGCGTGGAGGCCAGTGCCACCTCGGCGGCAGCCAGGCCAACGTCGACGTCTTCCGTTGGGATCTCGTCGTCAGGAAAATCCGCGGCGGCATCCACGTACGCCAACAAAGAGACCAACGCATCGCGGGCGGGGCGGAGGCGCTCCGTGAGATGGCCGGCCAGATCGGCAACCGCGAGGCGCAGGGCTCCCGGCGTGCGGGCACCGACCACGTTAAGCACGGCCTCGGCTTGGGTTAGATCCAGCCGACCGTTGAGGAAGGCGCGAAGCGTGAACTCGCCCGGCTCGGCGTGGCGGGCGCCGGCTGCGAGCACGACCCGTAGCGTCTCCTGAAGCGGGACGGGGCCACCGTGGCAGGAAAGCTCGACAGTGTCCTCACCCGTATAGGTGCGGGGGGCCGCCATCCAACCGAGCAGCACATCATCGATCGCCGCACCGGAGGTGGGATCAATCACACGACCGTAGAGAAGCCGGTGAGATGGGACCCTCCGGAGGTCAATGGCACGCCCCGTCGACCCGCGCCGAAATACCCGGCCAGCAATCGCTGCGGCATCGTCGCCGCTGATCCGGACCACGCCAATAGCCCCGACGCCGGGCGCGGTGGCGATAGCAGCGATGGTGGCACTATCCAAGGAGAGCTGTTGGGCGGGGAGGGAACAGACGCCAGGCGGCCGAGGTCGCTTCAGCAGCGCTCCCTCGCCAAGTGCGGCGCTGTCGCACGTCAACGGGTTCCAGGGCGTGTCTCAGCACATGCCCTCTAGCTGGCGGTGCCGGGCACGTCGTCGATCTCCCGCTCGATCGCCGGTGCCACGTCGGCCGTCGACTCGTCATCGCCGCGCACCTGGGACACGAGATCAGTGGCGCGCTCCTTAAGCTGTACGGCGCGTTCTGCCACCATGCCGCGGGTCTCCTCCCCCGTCTGTGGCGCAAAGACAAGGGCCAGGACAGCGCCGACAAGGAGGCCGAGCCCAAACCCGCCGAAGAACCCGCTGCTCTCCGCCTCATCCTCCCGCTTGAGCGCCTCAAGGTCCCGCTCAGCCGCCGCCCTCAGCCGGGCCTCCTCAGCTCGGTCCAGCACACGCTCCCGCCAGCTCGCCATCTTGCCCTCCTTTGGGTATTCGATCTTGGGTGACGCGCGATCGACGCCGGGCGACCCAGGACACGTCACGCACCACCCGACTCCATCACCCCCGTTTGCGGCTCTTCTGGTCCTTGCCGGTGACCGTGCGCGTCATGGCCCGCATCTTTGCGTAGGTCCCGGCGACCGAGAGGATCGGTTTGACCGCTTCCTCGGTCATGAACTCCGTCGTGCCGCGAATTCGTTTGGCGGTCCCGGTGAACTCTTCCAGGAGCGGGATGACGCGATCTTTGATTTGGAAGACCAGGTATGTGAGCGCAGCGGCAATCGCGGCAAGGATGACCACCACCAGCAGGAAGAGGAGCACCACGAAAATGACCGCGATATCCCGCAGGCGCTCCAGCGCCGACTGGTCGGCCCCGCCGAGGACGTACAGTCCCCAGATGATCAAGGCCAGCACGAGCAGGAGTCCGAGACCGCCCCCGATCGCGTATTTCTTCACGTTCCCCATCAGCCTTCCCAACCCTCCACAGCCGCCCCCACCGGCGACACCCCGCGACGCTTGTCCATGCCGTGCATTGACCCGCGGTTCCCCACTCCCCGATTGGGCGAGCGACCGCGCACCCGCCCACTAGGGCCGGAGCTACGACATGCACCCCCATTATGGAGGACGCGACAAAATGGGACCGGCAACGGCCCGCACTACGATGGACGACGAGCGCAAAAAACGCGCCAGTGGTCCGCCACACCTTCCCGGGGGCCAGCGTGCCCGCCTGGAGCGTTGGGTCAGTCTGAGGGGGAGTTGGACGCAGCGACGACCGGACGCGGGTGGACGGGCACAGCCTCTGCTTCCGGGTGTGCCCGTTCCACAAGGCAAATCGTGCCGCCACCAAGCACCTCGTCACCGCGATAGAAGACAACCGCCTGGCCTGGAGACGCAATCGGCCCCGGCCCATCAACCACGATCGCTGCCTCCCCACTGGCAGGCGGGCCAAGGGTGACCGTGGCGGTCGCGGGGGCGCCCCGATAGCGGACCACTACCTGGGCCGGGAAGGGATCCTCCGGCCACGTCCCGTCGGTGAGGGCAACCGCCTCGGCATGGATAACCCGGGCGACCGCCTGATCCCGGGATCCAACCACGAGCCGATTCGCCTCCGGATCCAGACCGAGGACGTAGAGCGGTTCGGCAGCGGCGATCCCGATGCCTCGCCGCTGCCCGACCGTGTGATGGACGAGTCCGCGATGCCGGCCGAGGACGGCACCGGAAGCGTCGACGACCTCACCTGGCCGAGTCACGTCGGGGCGCCGGGCCGCGACGAAGTCGGCGTAGGACCCCTTGCCGACAAAGCAGATCTCCTGGCTCTCGGCCTTGTCAGCTACGGGGAGGCCAAAGGCGCGAGCCAGCCTCCGCACCTCTGGCTTGGTCAGACCGCCGAGCGGAAAGCGCACGTAGCCGAGTTGGTCCTGCGTCATCGTGTGGAGGACGTAGCTCTGATCCTTTCGGGCATCGACGGCCCGGAACAACCGATGCGGCCGGCCGGCCGCTGGATCCCCAGGGATGATGCGGGCGTAATGGCCGGTGGCAAGGCAATCGGCGCCGAGCAGTCGAGCGCGGCGAACCAGATGGTGGAACTTGACGTGCCGATTGCACTCGAGGCAGGGGTTGGGTGTCCGGCCTGCCGCGTACTCGTCCACGAACCGGTCCACCACGGCTTCGCCGAACTCCACCTCCATGTTGATCGCGTAGAACGGGATACCGAGCAGGGCGCAGGTAGCGCGGGCATCGTCCATCGCCGGGATGCCACAGCAGGGGTTGCTCTGGTGCTCGGGATCCCCTGGCGAGAAGAGGCGCAGGTTCATGCCGACGACGCGGTAGCCGCGCTCTCGCATCACGAGCGCTGTCACGGCGCTGTCCACGCCGCCACTCATCGCCACCACGACCGTCTTGCCGACCCCGTCCCGCGGCCCGATCCTGGCCTCCGTCAGAAGATCCTCCACGTCAGACAGCCTCCCGGTGGGTTCCTCGGGCGACAGCGTAGAAGGATCGACCAGGGCGACGAAGGGCTGGTGCGCGGACAAGAGCGAGTCTCCAGAAGGTGCGGGGAAGAAAGGCAGCCGGCGAAAGAGCGAGCGGTTACGGGATTTCAGACGATGTGGACAGCGTGCGCCCGGTCGGGCTTGACCGAGCTTGGAGGCGTCGTTGATCAACCCAGAGTCTAGCACGCGACCGTCCACTCCCACGACAGCGGCCCCGATGGCACCCGCAGATTGAGCGGAATGACTTGCCGAGCGTGACCGAGCAGAGCCCCTGATTGAGAATCGTTCAGGAGCCCATGTCCCGCAGGATCCAGAGGAGGCCAACCAATGTCTTGGCGTCCTGGATCTGATCCGGGCCGGGCTCAAGCAAGCCAGGGAGGGCCGCCAGCGAGGTCGGGACCACCCGGATCAACTCGTCTGGATTAGGCCCTCCACCAACTGGGCGGCAGCCATCGGCGCGAAACAGCACCAGGCGTTCAGAGGTGTAGCCAGGGCTGGTGTAGAGCGTCACGAGTTCGGTGAGGCGCTCCGGCTCGTGCCCCGTTTCCTCAATCAGTTCCCGGCGCGCCGTCTCAATCGGCGGCTCTCCGGGCTCAAGGGTTCCGGCCGGCAGCCCCAACAGGCGACGACCAATGGAATGGTGGTGCTGGCGAACCAGTAGCACCTGCCTATCGTAGGTCAGGGGGACGATCGCAACCGCTCCCGGATGCTCCACCACCTCCCGCACGCTCTCCCGGCCGGAGGGAAGCCGCACCTGGTCAACCCGCACGCGAACCCGCTTGCCGTCAAAACCGCGCCGGCTCCCAAGGACTTCCTCCCGTGGCTCGGTCGAATGCTCAACGGCACCGCCGGGAGGAGGATCGCCATGCATCATCTCGCGGCCTCCTGGTCGAACCTGTCCCTACCGGCAGCCCCGGTGACCCGAGAGCACGGGAACCGAAGAACGAAAAAGGCACCCGTGAGGGGTGCCGGTCGGAGGCGCCAGGCGGATTCGAACCGCCGATCAGGGTTTTGCAGACCCGTGCCTTACCACTTGGCCATGGCGCCGTAGACATTTTGAAGTCAAAAGCGTATCCGAGTGTACCACGGGCCTGGAGCGGTGGGAGACGCTCGACACGAAGAACTCCATCGCCCGACGATACACCGCCCGTCTCTCCTCGTAGTGTCTGGTGTTGGATCCTGCTTGCCATCCCCTGATCCGGTCCCGATACTCGAACAACCTGTGATGCGATCAGGCTATACGGCGTGTCGAGCTCACTGCGACGAATCACCTCTTGGAGACAAGATGAGATTGGTATCCATAGGGGACGCGAGCCCGGTGCCGGCATTGCTCGGCGTCTTCGCCCACCCGGACGACGAACAGGTCGGTACTGCCGGGGCGTTGCTAGCCTGCGTCGAGCAGGGAGTGGCGATCCATCTGCTGCTGGCTACGCGTGGCGAGGCGGGTGAGATCAGCGATCCGGCTCTGGCGACGCCTGAAACGTTAGGTGCTGTGCGGGAGCAAGAGATGCGCGAAGTCTGTCGCCTGCTCAGCTTTGAGTCGCCGATATTCCTCGATCATCCGGACGGCAAACTGAGTGATGTCGAGCCAGATCGACTCATGCGCGAGGTTGTGGCAGAGATCCGCCGGATTCGCCCACGGGTTGTGCTGAGCTTCGACGCCAACGGCGGATATGGCCATCCGGACCATATCGCGATCCATCACGCTACGGTTGCGGCCTTCGATGCTACGGCCGATCCAGAGTTTGCTTCCGATCTTGGCCCACCCCACAGGCCGGACAAGCTCTACGCGACCGCCTATCCTCGCTCAATGCTGGCAACGCTGAACGAGGCGATGGTGGCCAACGGCTTCCCGGCTCTCGACTTCGGCTCCGTTCAGACCATTACCGCGGACG
>JAUJMG010000002.1:0-7487 GCA_030446955.1 Thermomicrobiales bacterium | reverse complement strand
GCCAACGGCTTCCCGGCTCTCGACTTCGGCTCCGTTCAGACCATTACCGCGGACGCGATCGGCACAGACGATGCACGCGTCACCACGGTGGTGCCGGTCGAACGCTTCTTCGACCGCCGATCCGCTTCCCTTGCGACCCACCAGACCCAGTACGGGCCTCACCACCCGTTTCGCACGATCCCGGACGACACCATGCGTACCCTGTTCACGCGCGACTGCTTCGTCCGCCTGAAGCCGGCCCCAGCACCCGGCGTTGCTTTACCCGACGAGAACGATCTGTGCGCGGGCTTTCGTCGTCCCCAAGAGTCGGCGACCCACCGTGCCTAACCTGTTTTCGCCAGCGCGGCTCCAGCCGCCTCCCCCAACCAACCATTACCGGTGGCTACCCGCATCACTCCTGCTTGCATTCGCGCTCGTCGTCATGCCGGTGATGTTCAGCCCCCCGACAGCCACCTCCACGGCCGTCGCGGATGTTGCCGCCGGGGAGACTGCAACGTCAGCGGTGCGAGATGGGGACTTCGAGAGCCTTGCGGCAGGCGTGTCAGCCGCGTCGTCTCCCTGGCGCTTTACGCGCCGGCAATCCGACCGCACGGTCCATGTCGGTCAGGCCGGCGAACATGAAACGGCGGTCCGATTATGCGGGGTGCCCAACTGTCAAGATCAACTGGCCCAAGAGATCAAACCGCCACTGGGGCATCGAGCGCTGACACTGGTCTACTCTCTCCGGACGGAAACCGCGAAGGCGCCGGGGAACGGATGCGAGGACAACTTCGTGGTCCGGGTGACGGTTGGGAATGGCTCAGCCGAGACCGTGGGGCGCTCGTGCGAGGAGGTCGCCGTCTCCGACGCATTCGCCCAACACCGGATCGACATCACTGCCTTGGCCGCTCAGGCAGTCCAGGCGAAGCAACCCCTGCGGATGACCTTTGTCGGCCGGACAACTGCCGCGACCGCGAGTACCCACTACTGGCTCGACGATGTGGCGGTTCTCGGTATGGACCGCCCACCGGGTCCGGCAAATGTACGGGTGAGTTCGGGCGGTTTTTCCGCCTACAGCGAGCCCCATGTCGCCGTGGACCCCAAAAATCCGGAGCGGCTCGTCGGGGCCTCAAAGTTCTTCACCGACAACAGCAGTTACGGCTTTCGCGTCGGCGTCTTCTCCTCCGACGATGGCGGTCGGAGTTGGTCGGAGCGCGGCATTCTCCCTGGACTCGAAGCCTTCACCATCACCAGCGATCCAGTGGTCGCCTTCGGACCGGACGGGGAGGTCTACGTAGCCGTGATCGCCGCGACGGAGATCAAACCTGAGGAGGAGGCCACCGACCTCCTTGCGGAGGCGATCGCTCCAGACACCCGTGCGAACGGCGGTTGGGGCGTCTTCACCTACCGGTCGAACGATGGCGGAGAGACCTTCGCCGCTCCGGTCAAGGTTGACATTGGATCCTTCGATGACAAAGAGTGGCTAGCGGTCGACGTATCCAATAGCCCCCACCGGGGCAACGTCTACGTCGTCTGGCAGGACAACTGTGTCACGTCTTTCAGCCGCTCCACGGACGGGGGTCGGACGTTCTCGCCGCGCAAGACCTTGCTCACCGCCTGCGCGGGCGCTCAGGTTGCTGTGGGACCGGATGGGGCGATCTATGTTCTCGGCCCGACCTACACTCCTCACCCTGACGTCGCAACCTACCGTCTCACCATATCTCGCGACGGCGGCAGGACGTTCGATGAGCCCCGGGCGGTGATCCAGGTCGCGGTGATGCCGCGACAACTGAACGGTGGCTTTCGCGCCGCAGCTCTGCCAGCACTTGCCGTGGCACCGGATACGGGAGATTTGGTAGTGGTCTGGAACGATGACCGGAACGGCAATGTCAACATCTGGCTGAGCCGCTCGACCGATGGCGGAACTCGCTTCTCCGAGCCGATCCACGTCAACGACATCGCCCGTGGCGATCAGTTTCAGCCCAGCCTTGCTATCGCGGCCGGCGGTACGGTGGTCGTTTCCTGGTTCGACCGACGCGCAGACCCCGAGAACCGGCTAGCCGATGTCTACATCGCCCGCTCCACCGACGGCGGCCGTCGCTTTGGACCAGCCGTCCGGGTAAGCACCCAGCAGCTCGATCCATCGCTCGCTGCTCCGCCGGCGCCGAGCGGCAACCTGTTCTTCGGAGACTATCAGGGGCTCGCCATCACGGGCGAGGCTGTGATTCCGTTCTGGAACGATCCTCGCACCGGTCTCCAGCAGATCTGGTCCGCTCGGATTCCACTCAGTGAACTGCCAGAAAAGCCGTAGCCCCGCGCTCGGTCGAAGAACGGTTCCGGGCACGCGAAGCCACATCGCGCACAGCGCCTCTACGTGGAGGATGTCAAACAGGGGAGGGCGAAGAGGTCAGTGCTCATCGTCGACGATCAGGATCCCCTCGCCGCCATTGGCGGCAACCCCTTGGACCGTCGACGCGAGCCGCAGAGCCTCCGCGCTGCTCAGGGAAAGGCGGAGATGCGGCGGGCCATCTGCCGGGCCTAACTCGAGCGTTACCCCGCCGCCAGGAGTGGTTCGGGCCACTGCCGCGCCCACGTCCCACGTCACCTCCCCGTTCACCGGTTCATGCCGAAATAGGTGCATGAGTACCAGCCGCATTGCCTTCCCCTCACGCTGTCACTCGCCCAGCGCATTCACTCGCGCCCGCTCAACCGATCATTGATGCGCTCTGGACTCCGAGACCCAAGCCCGACCCGGTCTTGGAGCGAGACCAGAACATTGCTGCGCTCCTCCCGTAGCAACCGAACTCAATCCGCGTCGAGCTCTGCCACGGCCACAGGAAGATCGTGGCGGCGACCCCACTCACCCCAGGACGGAGCGTAGTTTGCGACGTTCTCGTAGCCCAGGGCCCGCAGCACGACGTAGGCGTGCGCAGCCCGGAAGCCACTGGCACAGTAGGCCACCACGGGGTGATCCGCCCGGGGTGGAAGACCGGCCTCGGCATAGAGGCGCCTCAACGTGGTCGGGGAACGCAACGTCCCGTCAGGATTGAGGTGATGTATCCACTCCACGTGGACGGATCCCGGAATGGCGCCCGCCGTATGCTCCGCGTCATTTCGTGTGTCGAGCAACGTCGGGGCAGCATCCGTCTCGATCGCGGCCCGGATCTGATCAGCGGTGGCGAGCAGGGCGGGATCGGGGACGGCGCGAAAGTCGCTCGGCGCCGGCGACGGTACATCCTGAGTGAGGGGACCGTCCGCGGCAACCCAGGCGTGGAGACCACCGTCCAGCATCGCACCACCGCCGTGACCCAGATAATCCAGCAGCCAGACGCCACGAGCGGCGATGGATCCGGCAACATCCTCGTAGAAGATCACCCGCTCGCCGGATCGCACCCCAAGGCGGCGCAGCGCCACTTCGGCGTTGGCGACAAATCGCTGGAGCTCGGCCGCCTCCGAACGACGCACCTGGAGCGCGTACAGGTCCAGGTTCAGCGCACCAGGAAGATGGGCGGCAGCGTATGAAGCGGCCGGGCGGGCGTCGATCACCCGAACTCCTGGCTCCTCAAGGCAGTCGCGCAACCAGGCCACGCTCACGACCGGGCCACTCTCGGCCCATCGCTCCTCACCCTCCACCCTCGCCTCCAGGTGCTCCATCGCGGCGATTGAACCTGACGATTGTACACCTGCCTCTGGCTGATCTCACCAGATCCGCTCCATGGTCAACGGGGCAGAGGTGGTCCCACCAGGCGGGAGAATACAATCGAAGAGCATGCCCGCGAGCAGGGGTTGTCATGACCACTGGGCAGCGGGTCATCGCCAGGCCACGGAGCGCCCCTCCGCTTCCATCGGCTCGCCGCACCATCCACGGTGGTCGGGTGGATGAACCTCTGAGACAGCGGCTGATGGCTCCTCTTCAAGACTAAGGTGGCTATGGGAGCCCACGCCCCCTGCGCCTAAGGCCCTGGTTCAGGACCCTCCACGGGGCCGAAGGTTCGCAGGAATCATGTCACCCGCAGACTTCGCTTGCGTCAAACAGAATCCGCGGATAGACTGCGACTCGCAAGACGTTCGAGCCCTGAAGCCGAATATAACGCGGCCCGGGTTGCCGTTTGGGTAGACGAGGCGAGTGGGTCCAGAGGCAGGTGATGAGGCATGGTGAACCAAATCGACAGTCTGGACGAGCGAATCCTTGCTGCGTTGCAAGCGACTGGCCGCCTCACGATGAAAGCGCTGGCGGAGCAGGTCGGCCTCTCTAGCCCGGCGATGATTGAACGGGTCCGCCGCCTGGAAGAGCGAGGGGTGGTGACCGGCTACCGGGCGATCGTCTCGCCAGCGGCACTGGGTCGCCCTCTGACCGCCTTAATCACCGCTGAAGTCGGGCCGGATCATTACGACGCCTTCCTGACCCGCGTGCGCTCCGAACCAGCCGTCGCCGAGTGCCACCGCACCACTGGGACCGCCACCCATGTGGTAAAGGTGCATGTCGCTGACACAGCAGCCCTGGAACAACTCGTCGACGACTTGAGTGCCGCTGGGGCGCGCTGCTCAACAGCCCTGGTGCTCTCCTCCCCGGTGCCTTGGCAGGAAGTCACGCCGCCTGCTGGGTCCACCTTGCAGCGGAGTCGCCTGACCCGGCGCCGGCGCCGGTCCGCGGCCGAGCGCGAGCAGGAGACAACCACGAACGGGAACGAGCCGGCGCCCGAGACGCCGGCGAAGAGCCCAGGTCGGCCACGGGGCCGGCGAAAGAGCGCCGCGAGCGGATAAGCGACCGTCGCCGGAGCGAGTAGCTCCGCGATGTCCGGCGATCGTCATTGGCGATGTGCCGAGAAACCTGAGGCACACGAACGCTCAGAGACGGACGGAGGCCGCGCCCCCAGAACCCAATCCGGGAGCGCGTCGCACGTTCGACCGCGAGCCGCGTGGGGAGGAGGTCGAGCTACGTCCACGCCCCACCCCCAGGAGGTCGCCAACCAGACCGCGGCTGGCGAGGTGGCTCTCGCGGTGCTGCTCTCCGGATCCGGGCGAACGCTCGAGAATCTGTTACGCGCCACCGAGAGGGGGGAGTTGGCGGCGCGGGTGGTCGCCGTCATCAGCTCGGTACCCAGTGTGCGCGGCCTGGAGATCGCCGCGGCAGCGGGGATCCCACATGCGACGGTGCGACGACGGGATTACCCAGACGACGCGGCCTTCAGTGCGGCCATCTCCGCCGAACTCACTGCCCACCAACCGGACCTGATTCTGCTCGCGGGCTTCCTCCGGAGGCTGGTAGTTCCGCCTGAGTTGACGGGGCGCATCCTCAACATCCATCCGGCACTGTTGCCAGAGGCGGCACTCATCGCGGCTGGACAGGGCTTCTACGGTGCCCGGGTCCACGCGGCGGTGCTGGCAAGCGGCGCGACCGAATCCGGCGCGACAGTGCACGTCGTCGATAACGCGTACGATGCCGGGCCCGTGATACAGCGGACCGTGGTTCCGATCATCCCAGGGGATACACCAGAGAGCTTGGGCGATCGCGTCTTCGTGGCCGAATGCGCACTCTATCCAGCGGCGATCCGTCGCTACGTGGCCGACCACCCGGAGCTCTTTGGTCGCAAAACTCATGGCGCCGATTAAGGACGGCGAGGCCGTCACGGAGGGTGCGTGAAGCCTCGGCGCCCCGCGTGACGGCCTCGTCGTCTCATACAGAATCCGGTTGACCGCTTGGTCTTCCACGAGGCCGCCCCTGCTCAGCCCCGAACGGGCTTCCAGAGGTGAGCCCAGGGATGGATCCCCGGCCACGGAGACGCCAACGCCAAAACGATGACCCGCCCCAAGACAGATTCGGTATGAACCCCAATCTCCCCCATGGGAGTCAGGGGCCGGCCGGCGAGGGCTATTGAGCTGACTCCAGCCGATAGGCGAGTCTCGGTCGGCCTTCCGGGTCTAGCGGACGAACACTCGGTCTCCCACCCGGATCGTGGCAGGCGGCCCGTCGTAGCCCGCGTAGTAGCCCCGCATGCCGTCGGCAAGGAACGCGACAGCACCGGCGACGGTGTGATCGGGTCTGGCGTCGTCAGGGTAGGTCAGTGCCCAGCGGCCAAACTCCACGCAAGGCGCCGCCACGATGATCCGCTGGAGGGTGACCTGCTGCCCCTCCGCGGTCTGAACGGTCAGCCCCGGCGCCAGGTCATCCTCCCCAAGGAGTTGATCGGTCTGGACGAGGATGTTCTCGCCGGCTAGGCCGTCCGCGAGGTGGAGACCGAAGCGCTCGCGCATCGCGTCGTAATGGGCCGTGAAGCAGAGGGAGACTCCATTGCTGCCGCCACGATTTTTCGATGCGGGGTGATCCTGGTGGTGAACATCCTCGACGTCCTCTCCCCAGGCGGTCTGCCCGACCACACCACGGCCGTCCAGGAGAAGGGCCGGCACCGATTGAATGGGTGTGGGATCGTAGCGGCGGCGCAGCCGCTCTCCCACCTTCAGGCTTGATGATTGGACCTGCAGGCGGACGATCGGCCCGATCTCTTGCACCTCACTCCCCCCAGCCCTGACATGCTCGCCGAGTTCCGCATTGGATTCAGGATGGCACCAGGCGGCCGAAGAGCGCAAGGCAGAGACGCAGACACCATCTCGGCAGTGATGCTGAACACCGGCTATGGGTTGACGGCAGCGGAAACGATGACGTTTTCAATGAGGTAGCGAGGAGAGCGTAACTCCTCCGCCGGTACGCGGCGGGCTGCGGCCACCACGACGACAAGATCCAGGTCTGGGACGACATAGATGTATTGACCGCCGTAGCCAAGGGCGTAGAAGGCGGGGTAGCCGGTCGCATCCGTCACCCACCACTGGTAGCCGTAGGGAGTGCCTCCAGTCGCATCACCCGCGCTCTGCACCGTCGTGGAGGCACGGACGTAGTCGGTGGGAATGATCTGCTCGCCCTCCCAGCGGCCACCATTGAGGTAGAGCTCGCCGAGCTTCGCCATGTCGCGCGCGGTCAACTCCAGGCCGAACCCGCCGTTGGTCTCACCCTGCGGCGAGCGGTCCCAATCGCCCGGCTCAATGCCAAGGGGGTCGAAGAGGTGCGTCTGCGCGTAGGTGGAGGTTTCCTGACCGGTGGCTTCGGCGAGGATCACCGACAGCAGGTGGGAGCCACCGCTGTTGTAGGCGAAGACCGTGCCCGGCTCGTACGCGACGGGAAGGCCCAATGTGAGGTCAACCCAGTCGTCGCTGGCGATCAGCCGCTGGTAGTCAGACCCGGCGTCCCAGGCAAGTCCCGAGGTCATCGTCAGGAGTTGCTCCAGGGTGATGCTAGGGGTGAGTGGATCGGCCTCGGGCGGGATGCGGTCGGGAATCAACTCGCCGATGGGTTGGTCGAGGCCGTCCAGGTTACCCTCGGCGAGAGCGATGCCGATGAGAGCGCTGGTGACGCTCTTAGTGACGGATCGGACATTGATCGGGTCATCCGGGCGAACGCCGCCGTAGTAGCGCTCGAAGACGAGGCGGCCGTGGCGGACGACGAGCAGGGCGGA
>JAUJMG010000343.1 GCA_030446955.1 Thermomicrobiales bacterium | reverse complement strand
TGGGGCAGAGGGCATGCCCCGGTAGAAGGGAGCCTGCCAGAACTCCCACACGAAGCTGAGCAGGAAGGCGAAGATGACGACGTTCAACTCCGGCAGGGCCAGCATTCGTACCCGTTCGCTCAATTCGTCGGCGCCGTTGTTCTCGTTGGTCCCCGCGGCGTGCTCTGGGTCCACTTGCATGCCGCGCATAAACCTGCCCTCCATTCTGCCTGACGCATGTGACACGTGTTGCGATCGTTATTTATCGTCCTGCCTTGTTGGCAGCTTCGCCTCATGCCAGGCGCCCATGCCGCCTGCCACGTTGATCAGGCTCTGGTGGCCGCGTGCCTGGAGCAGGCTTGAGATGACACTGGAGCGGTAGCCGCTGCCACAGACCACGGCGACCTGCGACGCCCCATCGACTGGCGGTTCAGCGCCCCGGAGGATCTCGCCGGCGTATCGGTGGGCCGCCCCGGCGATGTGGCCGTCCGTCCACTCATCGTCGCTGCGAACGTCGAGCACGGTCAGCCCGTCCTGTGGCGCGGCGAGCCGGTCTACCAGATCATGCACAGACACCTGGGGCAGTGTCACGACCTCGCGATCCTCGGACTGCCACGCCACCATCCCTCCATCAAGATAGCCGACGACGCGGTCCAGCCCGATCCGCCGCAGCTCCGTGCGCGCTTCCGCGAACTGTGCCGCACCCTCCTGCTCGTCAAGGACCATGATGAGATCGCGGTCGTAGGGAGCCAGCCAGCCCATCCAGGCGGTGAAGTTCGAACCCAGCCCGGAAAAGATGGCCTTGGGGATGTGCCCTGCGCCGAAGGCCTCCGGAGAGCGTGCATCAACCACCAGCGCCCCAGCCTCCTGGCGCGCGGCTACGCCGTCTGCGGTGAAGACATCACCGGGTGCCAGCGCCGACAGGAGCGCTGGGCCGACCTTATTGACCCGCTTGACCACCGGGTAATACGTCGGGGGCGTGGGCATCCCTTCCAGCACGGTCTCGACGAACGCGGCCTCGTCCCGGATCCGGAAGGCGTAGTTGACCAACTTCTCCTGGCCGATGGTCGTGTGCGGTGCGGCGCCGATCTTCTTGCCACAGGCCGACCCGGCGGTATGGCCGGGATAGACCACCACCGCGTCGTCGAGGGTGCTGAAGCGGTCGGTGACCGACTCGTAGAGCTGCTCGGCCAGGCGCTGGGTCTCCTCTTCGCCTAGCAGGTCCGGGCGCCCCACCTCGCCGACGAAGAGGGCGTCTCCGGTGAAGACTGCAACCGCCTCGTCGCCCTTCGCGGGGTCGATCGCCAGGAAGCTCATGTGCTCGGGCGTGTGCCCGGGCGTCCAAAGCGCGCGGAGGTTCACCGCGCCAACGGCGATCTCGTCGCCGTCGTCGAGGGGCTCGTACGGAAACGCCTGCGCGCCGAGGCGGCTGGCGTAGATGGGGGCTCTGGTGGACGCGGCGAGCTCTCGTGCCCCCGAGACGAAGTCGGCGTGGACGTGGGTCTCCAGAATGGCCACGATCTCGACGTTGTGCTGGTCGGCCCAAGTGGTGTAGGCGTCGATATCGCGGCGCGGGTCGATGACGGCGACCTGGCGGGCCGTGCTGTCGGCGACCAGATAGGCGACCTGGGCGAGGCCCGGGGTGAAGATACGGTCGATAATCATGCGCCAGCACTCCTTCGTGGCACGACGCTCTCGCTCGAGCAGTCGGTCGCCCCGCAGCGGTCGGACTTCAGTCGTGCAAGGTGGCGCCGCCAGCGATGATGACTAGGTGGATGATGCCGAGATTCATGCTCCGTACCTCCTTACACCAGACCGGCCGCCGCAGACACTCGGGTTCCGGCGATTATCCTGGCTTCCGGGCCACCAGTCGCTCGACGATGCCCCACTTCGATCGCTCGCGCCGATCGACCGCGAACCCCTCCGCCTCGGCATCGTCGCATGGCTCACGCAGCAGGTGGTCGGCCTGGAACCGCACGAAGAGCGGGTCGAGGATCCGCTGGACCGCGCGCACAACAGGATTCGGACTGCGGACGTGCTCCAGCAGGACCAACCGTCCCCCGGGTCGCAGCACCCGCCTCGCCTCCGCCACGGCTTGGCGGGCATCGGGGATGGTGCAGAGCGCAAGGGTGGAGACAACCGTGTCGAACCGCGCGTCTGGAAAGTCGAGCGCTTGGGCGTCACCGACGCGGAGGTCCATCTCGCGCCCCAACGCACGTGCCCGGTCACGGGCGACGTCGAGCATGGCCGGGCTCAGGTCGATGCCGGTCAGCCGCACGGCCGTGGGGTAGTAGGGCAGATTGCGGCCGGTGCCGACCGCAATCTCAAGCGTGTCGCCGTCCGCTTGCGAGGCGACCCAGCGGCGTCCCTCGCCGAAGAGCACTTTCTCCGGGATCACAATGAAGCGGTCGTACGACTCGGCCGCCTTGTCGTAGAGCCGCTGGACGCGAGCTGTCTCGCCTCGGCGTGTCATGCTTTCCACTCCCTGCGTGTTGAATCCTCACGGGCCGACGTGCTCCTGGTGGCCGGGTGCCTCGCCACGGCGAGACTCTTAGCGACGAAGATACGGGTCGTCGTCTCGTGCAGCCTGTCGAACTCATGAGGATAATCGACCCAAGTATCAAGTCTGCTACGACCCTTCGGTGCCAGCGAGGCCGTGGGCGAGCATGAGCGCGACGGTGGTCGTTCCATCCTGGTTCCGATGCAGCCAAGCGATATCTGAGTGTGCGCTGCTGTTCCGCGCCTGGAGACCGACGTACTGATCGTTCTCGCTTGGCATCCCGCCGCTGCCACCGCAGGCGAGAACGACGTCGGGCTGCTCGACGCTGGCATGGATGTCGATGGGATGGTCACCGGCGAGCAAGTCGGCCGGCCTGGCGTCGAGCGTGGTGACGCTCGTCATCACGGGGCTAGCCGGCGTGTCCGCCGCCTCGGGAGAAGTCGGTGTCCCGTTGGGCTCCGGCGGGAACTGCAGGCTGGACAGCGTGTGGAGCCGGGCCGGATCAAGCTAATCGCACGTGCCTAGATGGATATGGGCGGGGTGGCCCGGCATCGCCTCCACCTGCTCGGCGTCTGGGCTTGCAGTCGGCGTCGCCCCGTGCTCCTCGCCCTCGTGCGCCAAGCCGGAGACGGTGCTACCGACGAGCAGGCTCAGCAGCGCCGCCGTGATCCCCAGAATATGGACTAAGAGCTTGCGCCAATAGGCGCAGGCCGTATCTGTGCCCGACCGCTCGGAGCTGCTGATGATGGGAGGGTTGTGTATGCAGTTACCGCAGACGCTCTCCCTATTGGCGCAAGCTCTAAGTCCCGATGGATTGCATGTGATGTTCCACCTGTGAGTTCGGTCTGGCCGGGATCGCGCAATCAGTGGCAATGGAGTCGCACGTGCCCACCATGCGCGGCATCACCGCCAACATCCGGTTGGCATTTCAAGCCCGCGGCGCTATTCCTCGGCCGCCAGGCGCCGTTCGATCTCGCGCCGGAGCTGCTTTTCAGACGTGCGTCCGAAGGAAAAGGCTTCGCCATCGATGAAGATACCCGGGGTAAAGAACATGCCGGCGCGTTCGGCGAGGGCCTGTCCCTCGGGCTGACCCAGGTCCACGGTCGTGATGGAGAGCGGGTACTTGCCCGCGAGCCGGCCAAGAATCTCATGCGCCTGGTCGCAGTAACTGCAGTTGTCCTGGCTGAGGACGGTCACTTCCATGATATTACATCTCCCCTGTCGAGAGTCCTTCGCGGATGTCCGCCACGAGGCGATCCATCGGCAGGTACATCGTGTACTTGGGTGCGCCACCGTAGTCCGAGCGCCACCGGATCGCACCGTCCGCATCGATGAGAATGAAACTGTGGCCGTTGTACGAGGTTCCCATCATCCCGTAGAGGTTAGTTTCGTAGGCTCGTGAAACGGCGAGGTCGGGATCGGACAGGATAGGGGAGGAGAGTCCCTCGTCAGCGACCTTCTGTTCGAGGAGGTCGAGCGGATCGGTCGTGATGGTCACGATCTTGTCGATCCCGAGCGCATCGAGTTGATCCCAATTGTCCTCGATTGTGACGAGTTGGTCCCAGCAGGGCTGGCACATCAACCCCTCTTGGAAGTACAGGAGCACCGTCTGGCCGCGCGCGTCGGCCAGGTCGAATGTGCCACCATCGGTGGATGGCAGCACGATCGGGGGGGCGGTTTCGCCCGGCCCCGGGTCTCCGACCACAAAGGGGTAGAGGTCATCTCCAGCACGACCCCCGCCGCTCGTGCTGCTGACATAGAAGATCGCGGCGAGGGCTGCGATCGCGACCCCGATAGTAACGACGGCCTTGAGCCAACCGCTCGACCGGCTGCCGGAGCGACGCGTGCGCGCCCGGCCCTGATGCTTCCGGCGTCTGACCTTCCCGGCAGCGATCGGCGACTGCGATGTCGCCCCGTTACTCGGTACCGACGTGTGTTGCCTAGACGCTGTGCTCAAGCGTGTCGCTCCTGTCCCTAATCTGATCTCCGGTATCGATCTCATGTCCTGGAGCCGTCGGCCACCCGTCGACCCCGACCTCCGCCACGCCATCGTCACCGTGTGGCCCGAGCCACCCGACTTGTCGCGACGCGTGCCACGCGAGGAGGGCAATGACGGCCCCCACGGCGCCGGCCGCCGCCCAGCCTGGCAGCCAGGCCAGCGCATCCGTGATCTCCTGACCGGTGTGCTGCAAGCGGCCGGCGAATCTCGCTTGCCAGCCGGTCGATGACGGCATCGCCTCCTGGGTCACCCCGATCCACAGCATCCCTGCTCCCACCAGCGCCAACAGTAGTCCGGTGGCGAGGTCGGTGGCGGTGATCGTCCGCCGGAGTGGGCCCGCGGCCCAGGTGAACGAGCGCGGCCGGAAGAGCCGGCTCGACCGCCAGTCGAAGCGCTCCCACAG
>JAUJMG010000342.1 GCA_030446955.1 Thermomicrobiales bacterium | reverse complement strand
TTCGTCGATCGATATCTCCGCCTCGATCCGGACCTGGATCGGAGTCTCTTGCGGTTCCTGGAGGGTGCCACGTTGCTTCGCCTGGCCGCCATCCACCAGCCGCGGGACCGGGGAGAATGGCTGGCCGGCCGCCTCCTGGTAGAGGCCAAGGAGCTGCTGGTGCGCTCCACCGAGGGGTAAGCGGCCAGCGATTCAACCTCTTTCCGTCGCCGGCCAAAACTGGCCGAAAAAGGTCCTCAACAGGGTGTATTCCCAGGGCAGCGCCCCGCTCTACTCAAGTGGGAGTCAGGAAAGGGGCTCCCGGGGCCGGACCGAAACGGACGGCACCTGAGGGAATTGGGGTGGCGCCGAGCCGATCGGTGCCGACCAAGGGGAAAGGAGGGAGGTAACAGGTCGCCGCTCGGTGCGTTGCAGGGTTGATGGAACCGGTTCTAAAGCCATCCTCGACCCGTTGAGTGCCGTGAGCGACACGGTGAGCGTCGGGTCGGTCGGCGCCGGGCAACCGGCCGCCATTCTCGTTCTGGACAGGAGTTGCTCCCTGGAGGGAGCCTGAGTTTCCGGCGAGATGGTGACAAGGTCGGGAGCGATTCCGAGCGCCGACGTGCCCTTGCTTCGTCCCTCCCGGGCGGGGTCGCCCGGTGGAGGCGCGAACGCAGCGCTATGCCCCAGAACGCTCTGGTGGCAAGTCGGGGTTGGAGCGGAGCGCAGGTCTCCTATCCAGCTTCGGCACCGAGATGAGCCGGGGGAATTCCCTAACTCGAGATGGCGTGGGACGGTGCGGGATCGCACCTGGTCCCTATGGGGTGACTTGCGCCCCGCCGACGGTTTGAAGCTGGGTCGGCCGCTGCCGATACCGGCAACGAATGAAGAAAGGCACGGTAGAACACCATGCGGAACCTGGTAGCGTTTGGTATCGCGGCAGTTATGGCGTTGGCGACGATGACCTTCGGCGCGCCGAGCGCACTTGCCGGGGACACGGAGTGCCGCGGCACGCTGGGCGCGGTGACGATCGTCGGCAACCTTATTGTTCCTGACGACGCCACTTGCATCCTCGTCGGAACTCAGGTGCAGGGCGCTATCGTGGTGAAGCCGCGCCAACCTCGACGCGACGAACGTGACCGCCACGGGCGGGCTGCAGGGCGAGAGCCCGGCGAGCGTGGTTATCAGCGGCTCGAGCTTCGGCAACAGCATCTCCTTGCGCAAGGCCGAGGACGTCAACAATCCAGCCGCCGGCAAGATCGACATCAGCGGAACGTACATCAACGGTGACGTTCAGCTGGAGGACAACCACGAGCCGATTAGCCTGCGCAACAACGAGATTGTTGGCAGCGTTCAGGCCAACAAGAACGTTGGCGGCGTGGAGATCACCGGCAACCTGATCGGCAACGGCCTGCAGTGCCAGGACAACACCCCGGCACCGGTCGGCAGCGGCAACATCGCGAAGCAGTTCCAGGGCCAGTGCCCTTCGCCACAGTTCGGCACGACGGCACCGTAAGACCGCAGACCGTCTCAGAGTCACGGATCAGGGGGCTGGGTACTCCAGCCCCCTGATCCGTCGGCGTGTCCGCCGATAACCTTGCCATGGCTTGCCGAAATACCCTGGACAGAGAGAAGAGAGCAGCAATCCATCCGTGCTGGTTGGTCGAGGATCAATCTCTGGCGAGCGACGAATTGGTCTAGGATGAACGGTGACAGAGCGGGCTGGTGTCTGACGCCGATGTCGGCAAACGAGCGATCAGAACTTGCCGGTTAGCACGACTGCCCCGATACCATGCTCTCGCAGATGCCGCGGTACCTTCCAGCTGTTGTCGCTCTTGACTCCGACCCCTGGGCCGCCACGCGTGACCGCTTCCCACTCCATCAGCCTCCGCTGGACCAGAAGCTCGAGCTGCCCGTGCTCAGCCTGGAGCGGCTTCCTGGGGTGAGAACGGGGATTCATCCCCGGGCACGGAGGACGCCGGCGCCGGAGGGAAAGACCACCCTGCAGACGGATTTGATATGCGCGAGGGTTTCCTCGCGGTAGATTCCAGCAGTGACGCCGCCGAATCATCGTGGTGACGGGTCAGCCGTCGGCGGCTATGCCCGCTTGGTTCCCGTTCCTTACCTGTCGTTGCAGTGCGGCATCGACAAGCCCCCGCATCTCCTCAGCGACCTGATCCCACCCGCTACCGGCGACGATGCGCTCCTGGCGGGCCGACCGCTCGGCTCGCTGAGCCTCCGTCTCGGCGAAAGCATCCGTGATCACTCCCTCGAACCCTTTCGCGCCGGCCACAATTGCGACAACGTCTCGCCAGTTGGCCACCACATCTGGGACGGGCGTGCTGACGATTGGCTTGCCGGCCGCCATCTACTCGGGCGCCTTGGTCGGGCTGATGAAGCGGGTGGCCTCATTGAGTGCGAACGGCATCAGGCAGACATCGAACCCCTTGAGGAAGGCGGGCAGCCGGGAGTAGGGCTGCTGGCCGACGTAGTGGAGGTTCGGCGCGTCCGGAACCTGCTCCCGTGAGATCTTGGCGACGGGTCCGACCATCACAAACGACCAGTCGGGGCGCCGCCGGGCCAATTCCCGGAGCAGATCCAGGTCGATCCGCTCGTCGATCACCCCATGGTAGCCGAGGACGGGGCGGGGGAGAGACGCCACTTCGGACGGAACGACGGTTTTGGGATTGAGCGCCCGGGCAAAGTGAGCGGCATCCACCCCACTGGGAAAGAGCTGGACACGGGGGTGACGATCTTTGCGAGCCTCGTACAAGCTGCGGCCGCCGGCGAACACGAGGTCGGACCGGGCCAGGAGTTGCCCTTCCCGCCAGCGCAGGTCGTCCCCGGCCCCCTCGAAGCTGGCCAGTTCGTCCATGACGTCGTACACCACCAAGTCGGTCGGCAGATGATCGAGCATGTACCAGGGGGTCGGCGTGTAGAACCACGTGACGAGCGGCCGGGCGGTGACAAGCCTCTTGCCGAACGGCCGGATCCATCTCTCGTGGAGGAGCAGGTCCTTGACGAGGCGCACATACGTTTCGCACCAGCGGGTGATGACATTAGGCCGGTCCGGGAATACGGGACGCCAGGCGACAAGTGGTCCGTTATGCGCGACGAGGTGGAGGCGCGGCTCGGCATCCGTTGAACCGTCGATCTCGGGTTCCGCCACGTAGTGCACGGGATAGTGGCGCGCGAGGCGGGAGAGCAGTTGCTGCGGTCTCTGCCAAACATGCTCCCAGCCGAGGTGAGAGAGGCACAAAATCACCGACTGGGAGTCGGGGGGCACGGCGTTCACCCATCACTCGGCGTTGACCAACTACTCCCGGGCTACCCGGCAAGCTGTCGGCATCGGGATTAACGCGACCGCGGAAGAGGCACAGCTAAGACTTCAGGCCTATGTTCCCCGAACCCGCTGAGGCCGGACCGTAAACGGCAGGGAACGTGCCATCGGTCGACAGCAGCATCGCCTGTATCCGGCCCTAATCCTCGCAGGAAAACCGGCACTCCAGGGCAATCGCATCTTAGCCGGCTAGGACGGTGAGGAGGTAGGCGTGGTCCCAGCCGCAGAGGAGGCGCTTGGCCTTGACGCCGACCTTGGTGGTGGTCTCACGGCGCAGCAGGTTGAGGGCGATGTGGCGCAGGACCGCGAAGTTCTCGGCGGCATGCCCTGCCCGAACCCGGCATTCATCCTCGCGAAAGGCGATATCGAGCACCCAATGCAGCCGGTTCTCGATCCCCCAGTGGCCCCGCACCGCCGTCCCGATCCGGGCCGGGTCGGCCGGCAGGCTGGTGAGGTCGTAGCGCCGCTCACGGGTGACGGCCTGGCCGATTCGCCGTTCGCCCTCAACGCAGGCGACACTGCCAAGGTCCGGCCACTCCCGTTGCGGGTCCAGCCAGGCCAGCACCGCGGGGTCATCGGTGGCCCAGCAGCGCCGCACCTCCAGCCGCCCGTGCTCCTTGCCGACCGTGGTCTGGCTGGCTGGCCGCAGCCCAACGGCATCGTCGTCAATTCCCACCGCGAAGTGGTAGGCCACCAACTCGTACAGCGTCGGCTGGTTCTCCTTGAGGGCCAGGAGGTAGGCGCCACCCCGTGCCCGGATGCGGCGGGCGATGGGGGGCTGGCACCCCATGGCGTCGATGCTGACGAGTGCCCCCTCCAGGTCCAGGACGTCGAGCAAGGTCGGGATGGCCGTGATCTCGTTGGAGTGATCGTCGACGGCGACCTGGCCCAGGACCAAGCCGTCGGCACCGGCCCAGGCGCTGACCAGGTGCAGCGGTCCGCGCCCGGTGGCGCGGTCATGGCTCCGGCGCACCGTCTTGCCGTCGATGGCCACGGCCGGGTGGGTGGCATCGGCGGCGACCTCACGCACCCAGTCGAGGAAACGAGCTTCGAACGCATGGGGGTCGAGGGCGGCGAAGACGCGGCCGAAGGTGTCGTGGGAGGGGATGCCGTGGGGCAAGTCCAGCCAGGTCCCCAGCCAGGACCGCTTCGCCTTGCCCCACGCCTCCACGGCGACCCAGGTGTCGGCCCCGCACAGCACCGCGCAGACGGCGATGGTCACGACATCCACCACCTCATGTCGTCGGCTGCGTGCGACGCGCGGATCGGGCAATCCGGCAAACTGGGCGCGCAGCGATGCGCCGGCAAGCGGGTCCATACGGGACCTCCTGGGGGGCGAACGGCACGAGGCCGCCAGTCTCCCTGCCCGCCGCCTCGCCGCCAAGTCCTCCCTTCAAGATGCGATTGCCCTGACCGGCACTCGCGCGTCGCGGTGGAACCCTGAGCGCGGTGCCAAGATATCCGCGCATGCTTCGTGCGCGTCGCTCGGCTCGTGTTTGAGACGTGACACTGCGAGGACCGTGCCTCGGTGAGGGCAACCTGCGCCGTGCCACCCGTTCGTCTTCGTCCGCCACGTCGACGAACT
>JAUJMG010000059.1 GCA_030446955.1 Thermomicrobiales bacterium | reverse complement strand
CCCGCCGGTCGCCGTCTTGGGCCTGGTGCTGTGCATCCCCGTGCTCCTGCTTCCCAAGTCGACCAGCGCCGCCTGAGGAAGGTCCACGTCGGCGGCGGACAGGACGGTGACGATCCACACGGCCACGCGCGCGCCGGTCGGCTCGAAGCGCTCGACCCGGGAGGCCAGTGGGCGCACGAGCCACCACACCCGTCCCGGTGACCTCCGCAGCGCGTCGCGGGCCGTCCGCAGCTCGGACACCGTCTCCCGGCTGAGCGACGACCCCGCCGCCCGGGTGGCGATGGCCTGAATCGAGCGGTCGATCTCGTCGTCGCTGAGGTAGAGCCAGTCCTGGGAGGCGGTGGCGTAGCCGATGGCGGCGGCACGTGCCCCCGCCTCACTCTGCCGGTTCTCGGTCGCTGCACCGGCAGCCCGGGCCGTACTCGTGGCGTGGGTGTCGGGGGGCCGAACCAGCGAGGCGCGGCGATCGGCGGGCGACGCCTTGTCGTGCAGGCCGCTGGCGGCGAGACCAAGGACGAACGCCGCCACCAGCGCGGCAACGGCCACTGCCTTGGCCTTCACGACGACGCCGCCTGGAACAACAGGTTGACGGCGGTAGGCGCTACCTCGGCGAGGATCGCCCCCACCACGCCGCCGATGGCCAGTCCCTTGCCCCGAGAGGCGTTGGCGTAGCTCCCGCCTTCCCGGGCCAGCCCGTACATGGCGGCGCCCACCAGCAGGGCAGCCAGGCTGCCCCACAGGGCGACCATCTGGCTCCAGTTCAACAGCTTCTGGACGAGCTCAGCTCCGGGCATGCCGGGCCGAGTCCGGGGTAACACTGACCTGGGCGAGGATCCTGAGCACCGCTCCTCCGCTCTCATCGGGAACGAGCAACTAGGCCGGGGAGGGCGCGTCGATCTCGCGGGAGTGCCCCGCGAAATCTCGGCACGGAGCGCGGCCTAGTTCGCCGTGCGCCCTCACCGACCCTGGTGGATCGTCCTCGGCGTACCGCCGGCCGTGGTGTTAGGACTGGTGCTCTGCATCCCCGTGCTGCTGCTTCCGGGATTAACCGGCGCGGCGACGACTGGGAGCGTCAACGGCGTCCCGGATCGCGTGCTGGCTGCCTACCTTGCCGCCGACGGCTGGTGCACCGGCCTGCGCTGGCAGCTGCTGGCCGGCATCGGGCACGTCGAGTCCGGGCACGGGACGTCGGGCGGATCGGGTCCGGACCCCGCCACCGGTGAGGCCCAGCCGTTCATCGTCGGCCCGCCGCTCGACGGGACGGAAGGGGTGATGCGCCTCCCCGTCGGCGAGTGGCTCGGATGGTTCGGCCTGCCAGGCCCCTGGCAGCAGGCCCTGGGGCCGATGCAGTTCCTCCCGGCCACCTTTGAGGCCTGGGGTGTCGACGCCGACCGCGACGGCGTCGCCAACCCGCACGACATCGAAGACGCGGCAGCCAGTGCCGCCAACTACCTCTGCGGCGGCCGGGAGGGCGGGATCACAGACGAGCGCGCGGCGTTACTTCGTTACAACCACGACGAGGGCTACGTCGCTCGGGTCCTTGGGCATGCAGATCAAGTGGGGCGAGCAGGCAGCGCCAACCTTGTTGTCTGCCCCGTGGCAGGACCGACGACCTTCACAAACACGTGGCTCGCCCCCCGTTCCGGCCGTCGGCAGCACAAGGGTGTCGACATGTTCGCCCCTCAGGGAACGCCGGTGGTAGCCCCAGTGGGAGGAGAGGTCGAGCTGCGAAGCGACCGGTTGGGCGGCCTCGCCTTCCACCTGTGGGGCGACGACGGCAGCTACTACTACGGCGCTCACCTCTCCGGCTTCGCCCACGTCCCTGGCCATGTTCCCGCCGGCACCGTGCTCGGCTACGTCGGGACGACGGGCAACGCTGCCGCCACGGCCGCCCATCTCCACTTCGAGATTCACCCCGGGCGGGAGAAGGGTGACGCACCGACTCCCGTGGATCCGACCAATCTCGTTGCGTCCTCATGCCGTCGATGACTGATGCCGCCCAGAGCGGCACGGCTGGCGATCGTGTCCCGCCTCTGCCGCCCGCGTGCAGAAAAACTTCCGGCGCAACGACCTCACATTGGCTCGTCCCCTTGGCGAAGGGATGCCGGCCGACCACCGGCCCTCACCCGACTCGGCGTGCAGGTTTCCGTAACGAAGCGTTCTTCGTACGGAAGCAGGGGCGCCGACTGCACGCAACGTCTGGAACCTACTGTTGCCTCACTCCTCGCTCGATCAGGATCGGGGGGTTGACACGGAAGCTACCTTCCCATACTCTTGACCGAGGGCAGATGCCTCACCAAGAAGAAGGGGTGACGCCTGACGCCTGACGGCTCAGACATCGGGCAAGGCCCGCCCGTCGCGGCGCTTAAAACGCCCGTCTCACCTTCGCCGATACAAAAGGAACTCCTTTCCCTCTGACACAAATATGAGCTGACACACCAACTTCCCGTCAGGAAGGCCGCCATGCCACTTCGTCCTACGCCTCCTGGTCTACCCCCCGATTCGGGATATCGCTTAGATACGTCGACGGCGACTATGTTGGCCGAGCCGGCGAGCGGCGTCATGCGCTTCTGGGAGAGCTGCCGGCTGCGAGCAGATGATAGTTTCTCCCTCCCCCAGCCCGGTTGTATCCTCGAGCATCACCGCCCTTACCTTGAGGTATTGTCTGAGGTCTTAGTGGTTGGCTACGGCCTGCGAGCCGGGGTTGTCCTCAACAAGGGCAACGAGACCATCAAGGCAAGAACGACTCCATCAGCGGGTGCGCTCTATCCCTTCGAAGTCCTCGTTCACGTCGGTCAGCTAGGCGAGACGTACCTTTACGACGTCGAAGGTGCCGACTTCCGACCGTACTCACCAGTCAGAGCAGGCAGGAGAGCACGGCGAGACAGGGACTTAGAAGGCGACGTAAACAACTGGATCGGACAAGTCCTGTTCGTCGCCCGGCCATGGCTGTCGATGAAGAAGTACGGGCAGCGCGGATACCTGTACACCCAGCTCGACATTGGTCACGCCGCCGTGAGTGTCGCGCTCTCCGCCCGAGCTCTTGGTCTCCGTGCAACCATTGAGCTGCGAATTCAACGCCAGCGGCTGGCTGAGGAGCTCGGCCTCAGTGGATTGTGCCGTGAGCCGCAGGTGACCGTGACTATCGATTGGCCAGAGGGTGGCCGGGACGGAGGGATGAGGGCCGCCACCGCTTCACCGCCTAGGAGCTCTCGGAAACCTACAGCAGTCGGTTCACTCGCAGGAGCAGAACGGGCGACACTTGAAGCGCCGAATCTAGAAGAGAAGGCGAACTGGCGTAGCCTGCTCGAGAAAGTTGGCCCGGTTCTTCTCCTGGCGCCACCGCCAGAACACCGGGCGGAAACCTCCTCAATTCTAGAACCAGAGCAGTGCCAATTCGCGGTCGGCAGTGCTATCCCCTGCCGTATGACCCCGACGCTCACACGTGATCATCGCGCCGCCGCCTTCCGTAGAGAATCGGCCAAGGGTTTCCTTCCCTTACCCCTAACGCTGACACAGGTGATCGGGGCGCTCTTCGAGGGCGGGGGGACACTGCAAGCCGATTGCGGCGGCCCCGGTGAGGCCGGAGTCGGCGTCCGGATGATGGTGCGGCGGGTTGAGGGTCTGGAGGCCGGCGTCTATGCCTACTCTGCGCGGGAGCAGTGTCTGCTCGAGATCGGCAGAGGTCGAGCCGTGCGGGGCGAGGAGGAGGTGCTTCTCGCCTGCATGGGCCAGCCGGTCGTGCGGCACGCCGCTGCCATCCTGACGCTCTACGCGCCGCTGCGAGCCCTCCTCAAGCACTTCGGTCGTGCAACTCTCAGCGAAGTCCACTTCCATGCTGCTCATGTCGCCCACAAGCTGTGTCTCGCCGCAGCCCGCCAGGGTGTCGGCATAACCTGCATCGGTGGCTTCGACGAGAGGCGATCGGCAGACTTGGTCGACCTCGGCCTTGAGGAAGAGGTCATCTACGTGCTGGCGCTCGGAATTGCCGACCAGGCCGCCAAGAAGTCGGACCGGGACGCGGTTGCGCACGGCCACGGATTCACCGGGGCTGGCTCGTGAGCCCTCGTATCGGATTAGCGTTGCAGGACCAAGACTCGCTGGAGATTGGCGTGGTGCTGTTCTCGCAGGTGACCCTGCTCGATGTCGCGGGTCCTTTCGAGGTCTTCAAGCGAGCCCCCGGTGTCGCGGTGTCACTCATCGCTGCGGAGGCCGAGCCACTGCTGACAGATACCGGGCTCTGGTTGGTACCGGAGCGAGACTTCGAGGAGGCGGGATGGCCCGACGTACTCTTCGTTCCGGGGGGACCCGGCCAGATCGGTGCAATGGAGGACGACCGGACGCTCTTCTTCCTTCGCGAGCGTGGCACCCGCGCTGCCTTCGTCTCCTCCGTCTGTACGGGATCCCTCCTCCTGGCGGCCGCTGGCCTGCTCGAGGGTTACCGGGCGACGACGCACTGGCTCTCCCTGGACCTCCTTGGATGCCTCGGCGCCAAGCCAGTGGCTGAACGTGTGGTCCACGACCGCAATCGACTCACCGGCGCCGGCGTGTCGGCGGGGATTGACGTCGCACTCCAACTGATCGCGCTCCTCTGTGGTGAGGAGGTTGCCCAAGAGGTCCAGCTGCTGATTGAGTACGACCCGCAGCCGCCCTTTCCTTGTGGCTCACCCCGAACGGCGCCTCATGAGCTTGTCGAGCGCGTGGCGTCGAGACGACAGGACCTCCAGAGCCGCCGGCGCCAGCAAGTAGAGCGCTTCGTCGACGGCACCAGCGAGGCGTTCCTTGCCCTGAAGAGCGGCCCACTTGCCGATGTGCCCTCAAAGCCTGAGACGGCGACGACCAAGGGAGATGGGGACCGGCTCCACTTCCAATGGATATCGAGCCCTGGCAAGCGGGCGCTCGTCGTTCTCAACACGATCACTGGAGATAGCCGCTCGTGGGGCGGGCTCTTCGGGCCCCTGGCCCAGCGCCTACCCGTGCTTTGCGTCGACGTCCGAAACCGCGGCAGATCCAACTTCACGGGCCGGCCCGCAAGCGTTCACGAACAGCTCGAAGATGTCGCCCAGCTAGTACAGGCGGCAGGCGTCACAGAACCGATCTGGGTGGGGAACTCTGCGTCGACTCTGCTGGCATATCGAGCTGCGCAGACACTCTCCACCAGCGCCCTCATTCTTCTCGCACCGCTGTTTTCCTTCGGCATGGTTCGGAAGGTACGACTGCTGCGGAACACGCTGCTGGCGTCACTGGAGGACGCATCCTTACGAAGCTTTCACCGCCTACTGACCTTTCTCACGTACGGAGGGGAGTATCTCGATCGAAACCCCTCCATCATCCCCGTGGGACTGTCCCGGCTGCGGGCCCTGTACACGGCTGAGACGCTCCGTGTTGCCTGTGAACAAACGTTCTTCCCTGAGCCGGAGGACCCGACGCTGCTCAAGAGCATCTCCTGCCCCGTCCTGATGGTCCGTCCCGAGGGTGAGGAGTTGATGTCGGAGCGCGGGCTGGACGAAGTCGCGGCCGCGCTTTCCCACTGCGTGGGACGCGTCGTCCCTTCCGGACACGGTTTGCTGGAGGAGGCCCCCGAGGCAACGTTCGATGTGATCGCCGCCTTCGTCGAAGGTTTCGGCTCCCAACCAACACGGGGTGACTTCTTACCATGCTGACGACTGGAGTGCTGGCGCAGGAAATGACACCTGCACACGAGGAGTTGCGCGACCGGGCGATGACCTACTTCACGCCACAGAACCTCGCAACATGGCGCCATACTCCTGACGGATTCATCAAGAAAGAGACATGGGTTGAGTTCGGGAGACACGGCTTCCTCGGCGTGTCGCTCGCTCGCAAGCTAGGGGGTCACGGGCTAGGAACGCTCGGAGGCATCATCATCAACGAGGCGCTCTCGCAACTAGAGGACGCAGGCCTCACCTTGGGTATGCACGTACAGAACGAGATCGCCTGCTTCTGGCTTGGCTCTGCCCGGGACACCTCTCTGAAGAAGCGATTCTTGCCAGGGCTGCTGAGCGGTGAGCTCGTCGGTTGTACCTGCGATACCGATCTGTCAGGCCAGGCTGACTCCCTAGCCTTCAGGAAGAACGGCCAGCTGGTGTTGCAGGCTCAGAAAGCTTACATCGTGAATGGCGCCAATGCCGACCTCTGCTTCGTTAGCGTGCTGCTAGAGGACAAGCTTGCCACCGTCTTGGTCGAGAAGGACCGGCCCGGCGTCCGCATCTTGAAGACGTACGACAAGTTCGGTACCCGGGCAATCGACTCGGTGCTGATCGAATTTGATGGAGTGCGAGTACCGGAGAGCCACGTCGTCTCGCAACGCGGCCTTCAGCAGCTTCTGCACTGGAACATGGTCATGACCAGAGCTCGCTTCTTCATCGCTGCTGACGCCTACTTGATCCATTGTTCGCTGCTCGCTCACATCCTTGGCTACGGGACCCGGCGCCGGATCGGGCACCTTCCGCTGGCGAGCTGGCCCATCAACCGGCACGCCCTCGCCCGGGCGTGCAGTGACTTGCAGCTCATGGAGGCCGGGCTCGCAGACGGCTACCAACGGATGGAGACCAAGGCGGGAGGCGTTCCCGAGATCGCCGCACTCAAATGGTTCTGCGTGGAGCGAGCGACGGAATTCGCTGCTTTGTGCTGTGACCTGGAGGGAGGAGCTGGCTACATGTTGGACAGCCGTGCGCTACAAGCCTACGCACAGCTTCGGGGGCTACGTATGGCGGGCGGGAGTCAGGTGACGATGTTGACGATCGCCAATGGCAGCTTGGCCTGGAGGGCAGGGTTGCCCCCGTCCGCGCCCTCGAGTGCCGAGCCGAAGGGTGGTGGCCGAGGATGACGTCAACGGCACCTCCCGGGGTGAGCGAGGCTTTCCTGGACGCGTGCCAACAGCACCGGCAGCGAACCGCCGTGGTTTCGCAGGGCGGTGATCGGTTCACCTACGGCTCGTTAGCGGACCGAGTGCGGGCGCGTGCTGACGCGATCGACTCTCTCATGGCACCTGAGGTTCGCCGCGTGGGCCTGTACGGAGAGAACAGCGTCGAGTATCTGGTCTCCTACTACGCAACCGTTCACAGCGGTCGAGTGCCCTTCCTGGTCGACCCCCAGTTTGGCGGACAAGAGCTGGCGGAGATCCGGAGCGGGTGTGGCGTACGGACTTTTCTGGTTCATCGCGAGGTTGCCTCGCGCTTCCCGCTGCCTGTCCGGGCGCGGCGCGTTTCGGGCACCGATCTCAGCGTATTCTCTCTACAAAGGGACGAAGGCGTAGCCCCGCTTCCTATCAGCGAATCGACGGCGACCTGCCGCTTCACCTCAGGCACCACAGGGAAACCGAAGTGCCTGGAGTTCTCCCACCACTCTGTGCTGCGAGCGGCGCGAAGCTGGGCTGCGGGAACCGGCGTCGACGGCGGTGACCGAACGCTTTGCTTGGCGGGGTTCTCGAACGGTCTCGCGTTCAACACTTCGCTCTTACCCACCTTTCTGGTCGGGGCACAGTTGCACCTAGCCCGTGGACTTCCCTCTTCCTCGAAGATCCGACAAGCCATACGCCGACGGGGAATCACGCGTCTCATCGCTTTCCCTCTCGTCTACAGATTGATCTCCGACGACCCAGCGGCCTGTGTCGATGACTACAAAAGTCTGTCCATCGGGATCAGCGCTGGAGCGGTGCTGGCTCCCGTCGTGAGAAGAGCTTGTACCCGCCGCCTAGGCGTCTGGATCGCCGACTACTACGGCATCGCTGAAGCCGGCCCCTGCACCTTCGAGACCGAGTCCGATTGGAACGAGGGGCTTGGCAAACCGCTCCCCGGCGTGAGCATCCGTCTGAATCCTCGAGTCGACGGGCAGGCCGAGGTGTGCGTGAAGACCGACTCCATGGCGACGAGGTACCTGAACCTGCCCGGGCTGTTCGAGGAGAGTCTCGACGGGGACGGCTACTACCGCACAGGGGACATCGGCTATCTCCAAGGCGGGCGCCTCTTCCTCACCGGCCGGTCAGGCGGAGCCATCAATGTCGGCGGCCGGAAGATCGACCCACTGGAAGTCGAGCAGGTGGCCCTCAGCATCCCCGGTGTGGAGGATGCTGTCGTCTTCGCCGACCAAGACAGCAACGACATGGCCGCCCTGCACCTCGTGGTAGCGGGCCCGGAACGAATCTCGCGCCTCGAGATCGTTCGATCGTGCGCTGGCCAGCTCTCAGAGTACAAGATCCCCGCGCACGTGACGTGGCTGCCGAGAATGCCACGCTCTGCCGCGGGAAAGGTCAGCGTTGCGCGACTCCGAGAGTTGATTGCCTCGACCAAAAGCCTGCAACACTAGAAGGAGGAATAAATGTCCGAGACCATTGACGAAGATTTGCGGGCGCAGGTCAAAGACCTTGTCGTCCTTGCCTCTGGGGGAGCCATATCGGTGGATGAGCTGGAGTCCGCTGACGGATCGCTGGAGGAGGTCGGCGTCAACTCGATTACCTATATCAATCTCATGGAGGCCCTCGAGCAGACGATGGGAGTCGTCATCGACCCGGAGGAGGACCCGGAGTACTTGACCTCGGTCGATTCCATCGCCGCCTTCGTCGAGGCTCAGCGGCGGATCCCGCCGACCACAGTGAGCTGAGTAATGGTGACACGAGCAGCTCCCCCACAGAAAAATGCGGTCGGGCGGGAGGAGGGTTCGGCCCCGGGTCCTCGCGGTCGCGCTGTCGACTCCGCTCTGAAGCAGCAGCTCAGCCTGGCTTCCCAGGTGCTCTACATGGAGGGCCACAACGACGTTAACCACGGGCAGATCTCTGGTCGCGTCCGCGGCGAGACGAGGTTCTTCCTGCGAGGTGCAGCGATGGGCTTCGAGGAAGTCGGGCCGGACGACTTCGTCGAGCTCGAGGCCGACGGAAGCATCATCGGTGGGACCCGCCACCGCCCGTCGGAGTGGCCCATCCACACCGAGATCTACGCCTCGAGAACCGACGTCAATGCAGTTGTCCATACCCATCCTCCGAATGCAACCGTCTTCGGTGCCTTGGGGCAAGACCTGGTTCCGCTCAGCCACGACGGCTGCCCGTTCCACCAGCGCTTGGACCGGTTCGACCTGACGACGAACACGGTTCTCACAGTGGACGTCGCCAGAGCGATGGTCTCAGTGCTCGGAAGCAATTCAGCCGTCCTCTTGAAGAACCACGGCATCGTCGTCGTTGGAAAAAGCGTGCGCGCCGCCTGCGTCCTGTCGTTGATGCTCGAGAGAGCTTGCGCCTTGCAGCTGAAGGTGGCTGCTCTGAACCCCAGCGGCTCTCCTGTCAGCGACGTCACCGAGAAGAACGACTTCATCTTCAGTGACCTCGCCATCAGGACTTACTGGGACTACTTCGTTCGAAAGCTTCATCGTACTCGGACGGGTACGCAGCTCCAGGAGCAGCGCAGTTGAGCGCCGGTGGTCCTGACGGCAAAGGAGCAAGCACAACCGCGACAGAGATGCCTTCGCAAGCAGGCGGTCAGCTGCTCGATGGCTCGCGAGAAGCGTCAGTAGTGCGCGAGCTCCTGAAGGTGTTCCCCGCTCCTATCTCCGAATCACCGGAGACTTCCTACGAGGGGAAGAGCTCGCGGGCTGCACTCGTCGAAGGGCTGTGTCGCACGCGGCCCGCAAAAGCCGTGATGGCGGTAGTTGATCACGCCTTCGGTGTCGTCCCGCTCCTTGAGTTCTTCGGCGGCGACTCTCCAGCCGTCGAGGCCGCGCGATCCGGGAAGGCTCTCGCCTCGTTCGGGTTCTTCACTGCCAATGCACGCTTCGCCATCGAGCCGTCCCTCGTGGGAGAGTTCTCTTCTGATGGAAACTTCCACCTCACTGGCCTCCTGCATCAAGGAATGGAGGAGGCCGTGAGCAGCCTCGTCCTTATCTCCGTGAGGGGCGAACAGCGGCTCTGCCTGGTCCCTCACGACAGTTCAGGCATCACTCTCCGACGCCGGAGTAATCGACAAGGCAGCGGCCAGTGGCTCGAACTCAAGGGCTGTGTCGTCAGCGAGGGCTCGGTGTCCCCAGCACTGAAGATTCAGCCGCGCTCTCACTTGCTGGCACCGGTTGAGAGATATGCCGAGATTGCTTCTTACGCTACCGCCCTCTGCGTCGCTCGTTTACTCCGTGCACTGCGACGCGCAATGGCCGAGCCGTCCTTCGGAGAAGCGCCTTTCAGTACCTCACAACTCGCGGCGCACGAGGTCACCCGGCTGGAGATCGAGGCAAGACTGCTTCTTTCTGCGACGCGTCATGCTGACCGTGGAGCGAGCACTATCAGGGCAATCGCGGTGCTAGCCGCTTCCACTGCACTCTTGCACCGCGTTATGGTGACCACCGAAGAGTGGGCCGTTGGCTTGGGTCTCGAGCCCGCCCTCGAGGCGCAGGGGTTGTGCCGGGCCGACGCAACGGAGCTTCCCCTCGCCCGCTCGTGGACGGTGGAAGGGGAACTTGCCCGCCGGATGGGCCTCCTGTGACGCCGCTGGAGGGATCGTGACGGCCGTCGTCGTGTGCGGACAGCACGGACGCATGTCCAGGATCATCGCCAACTCCGTGGAGGCGACTCACGGGATGACGCTCAGATGCAGGCTCTCACGGCGCGCATCCGGCCCGATTCCTAACGAGGCTGCCATCGTCGACTCCTTGAGCTCGGTCCCAGACCCACCCTTCGTGGTCGTTGATTTCACAGCTCGGGAACAGACCGCGGCGGTCCTCAGTGATGCCGCGGACGTCCCGTGTGGCTTGGTCATCGGGACAAGTGGCCTCGACGAAAGGGATCGGCAGATGATGGCCGAGGTGGCCCAGCGCCGCGCGATCGTCGCTGCGCCGAACTTCAGCATTGGTCTGCTGGCTGTCAGTCGATTCGTCACTGAGCTGGCTGAGCAAACGACCGAGGGCTGGAGCCTTGGCGTTCTCGACGTGCACTACGCGGGCAAACGGGACCGGCCCAGCGCTACGGCTCAGTTTCTCGCCGAGAGGTGGCAACAGCGGCGACACGGTGGGGAAGCAGTCGACGTTTGCAGCTACCGGATGGGGAATGGTGTGAGCGAGCACACGCTCCTCTCTGCTGGCCCTGGCGAACGCCTCGAGGTCACACACCAGGTGCTTGACAGAAGGGCCTTCCTTCCCGCCGTCCTCTCCGCCATCCGGTTCGTCGACCAGGCGGCCCCAGGCTTGTACTCCCTCGAGGACGTCCTGCCGTCGCACGCTTGCCGCCCAGAGCTGACATGAACGGTCTGGCGGCTACTCAGCACCGAGGCGGGGTCGGACAGGAACTGGATGCGGACCTCTGTCGGCCCGGTGTCACCATCGACGTGCTTGAAGACTCGGCCATGGATCTGGCAGTGGCCTGGGCAGCTGTGCGACCTCGTGCTTCGCCCGCCCAGATGGGTTCGCCCCGGAGCACGCAATGGTGTCCCGAACCTGCTCCCGCCTTCGGGAGCGACATGCGTCGACGGCACTGGTTGGCGGGCCGATTCGTCTTGAACGCCGGCTTCAGGGCGGTGGGCCTGCCGCCTGAGGTGCACGCTTCCACTGTCTTTGGGACCACTGGCCGAGGATCTCCGCGACTGGTGACGGCGGGCGGCGTTCCTCTCTACCCACCGGTCCAAGTGTCAATCGCCCACAGCGGGGTGCACGTCGGGTGCGGATTCCTTCGCGGCGGCGCGCCGAAACTTGGCTTCGACGTCGAGGAGGACTTGGACGCCGCGCTCAGGAACCTCGGCAAATTTGCTTCTCAGGATGAGCTCGACGCGCTCCGAGCGGCCTGTGGGGAGAGCCTCCCTGCACACCTCTGGTGCGTGAAGGAGGCAATCGCGAAAGCGACCGGGTGGGGCTTCACCATCGCCCCAAAGCGCTACAGGGTCTCGCCCTGTCCCGTAGGAGGCGACAACCTGGCGGTCAACATTTCCGGATCTTCCCCAGGCTGGACCGGCCGGCTCGTTGCTCGCATAGCCGTTGGCACACGTGGCGACCCGTCTCCTGCGGCTTGGGCGCTTGCCCGGGTGTGGCCATCGGATCAGAAGAATTAGTGCCTCCTCCCGAATGCATTCGACCTATCCCGATCGGTGCTCTATCGGTTGGGGCCAAATAAGGAGAGCTGACTAAAGGAGGAATATGTCCCACCACTTCGACTCAGAGCAGGTCAGGCAGGACGGCCGCCTAGACCTCTGTGACGTGTACCTCTTCGCTGGGGAGGAGGCGAACAGCACGGTGATGATCATGACCGTAAACCCACTGGCCGGCGTTGCCTCTCCCACAAGCTTCAGTCCTGATGCATACTACGACTTCAGGATCGATGTCGACGGGGACGCGACCGAGGACGTGTCCTTCCGAATCACGTTCAGCGACTGTGCTAGCGACGGGAGCCAAGAACTCGTCATCGAGCGAATCGAGCACCGCAGGGACCGCAGAGAGCGCCTAGGAACAGCGAGCACGGGTGAGACGACCCGGCTTCCTGAGGGAGGCAGGGTGTGGGCAGGGCTCGTCTCGGAGCCCTTTCACTTCACCAGTGGGTACTTCGACTTCTCTCAGGCACTGCTAGACGAAGGTCGGTTAGATCTTCAGCTGCTCTCCCCTCCAGAAAGCTTCTTCAAAGGGAGAAACGTTACGGCGCTTGCCTTGGAGCTTCCGACAGCCGCGCTCGGCGCAGAGAAGCTCGGACTCTGGTGTACGACGGGGATCCGTCACGACGGCCTGCTTGAGCCCGCGAACCGGCATGCGATCCCGATCCTGCAGATCCTCCTGCAGAAGCACCCGAGCCTGGGCAATGCGTACAACGTCACTGGTCCCGACGCCGACAGGGCCAACTATTGGGAACATGTTGCCTCCATCGTCGAGCGTGCATGCGGCGCCGCAGGCAAGTGCAAGGACCCGCGTGCACATGGACGCTCGGTGGCGGATCGTTTCCTGCCCAACGTTCTTCTTTATGATTCAACGAGCCCCGCTCGTTTCTGCGAAGAACGGATGAACGGCCGGCCTCTTGAGGACGACGCCATGGGCGCCTTTTGGAGCACCGTCACGAGCAGCGAGATTCGAGACTCCGTCGAACGGGACGCTTACCGCAGCCAGTTTCCTTATCTTGCACCACCTGTCGAGCAGGGTGACGTGCCCGGCGAGCGGCTGGGCCAGCGCCAATGAGACTGACGACGGGGCGGGGCCGCCGCGGAGAGCTGACGTCGGAGGGGTGGAGGTTCGAGAGGCGTCCTCGATGAACGACGTCGAGGTAGTTCGTGTCTTTGTCAACACAGGAGCCCGCCGATGCGTTGGCAGTCGGTTAGAGATCCTTGGCGACGGGTTGCTACTGGACGGCTGGTGGTACGTGGCGATGCGAATCTCCTCCGAGTCCTACCTGGTGCGCGATGAGGAGCCGCCCAGCACTTGCCGATGCCTTCAGGAGTTGCCGCGCGAACTCGATGAGCGGGGGCTGCGCAAGCTCGGCGAGGCCCACTCCCGACTCGTCGCCCTCACCTGCACCGAGCTATCGATCGGCAGTGCGGCACGATGGACGTTGTGGGCGACGGATTCAGCAAGTGCCAACAGCGCGATCGAGGACAGGATCATCCGCGAGTCGGAGTTGTCCCTCCAGGAGGCGCCAATTCGCGGCAGCGAGATTGTGCAGGACGCAGTGGAGGAACGCCCTTGGGATTGAGCCTGACGGTGACCTTCGACGGTGGCCTTGGACCCCGTGCTGTTGGCGCAGAGACAGAAGCCTCTCCTTGCCATGGAGCGCCGGCGGGCAGCGGCCGGCTGGAGGCGACATCGTCGAGTGCCTGACGTCCCGCTCTGGCAGGCTGCGCCTGCGGGATGGGAGCGGCACCGACCCGAGCATCGCCGAGGGGACACCGGCGGCCCCCCGAGGGCGCCGAAGCATCCCTCGTGCCCTCTGGTCGGTGTCGAACGCGTCTTGACAATCTGCAGCTATCTTCCTATTCTGTAGGCGTGAGACGTAAGGAGGGAGCAATCCTCCCCATCGAGGAGTCAATCCTCACCGCGGCGTTGGCCCTGAGGCGGGCCGGCCAGCCGGAGTTCCATGGCTTCGCGATCGCCAAGGAGATCCAGGACCGGCAGGGGGCCCGTCGGCTGACCGCCCATGGCACCCTCTACAAGGCGCTCACCCGGATGGAGGCTGCGGGACTGCTAAGCAGCCGCTGGGAGGATCCGTCAGCAGCAGCCGAGGCCGATCGGCCCCGGCGCCGCCTGTACAAGGTGACCCCTGCTGGCGAGACAGCTCTGGCGGCCCAGGACCCTAGTTGGCGAGGCCGCAGTCAGGTCTCCCCAGGACGGACAGGCTCGTGAACGAGCGACGGACTTGGGCGGAGCGGGTGGCACGCTGGTGGGTCTCGGCGTACACGAAGGGCCTGGCCCCCGAAGCGAGGGACCGTCGACGCGAGGAGATCGCATCGGACTTGTGGGAGCAGCAGGAGGAGGCCCGTACCAGAGGAGAGCCGGCCTCGATCACCGCTCGAGCCGTGCTGGCTCGGATCACCGCCGGCCTCCCTGCTGATCTTTCCTGGCGGAAAGACATGAAGGACCTGGAGCGGTGGGGGCGGACGTTCGACCGCGAGTTGGCAGGCCAGCAGCAGCACGAGGTGCTCGAGCCCCTTGCCTTCGTCCTCCAGTCTTTGCGACCTCGAGTCGAGGGCTGGTCAGCCAGCCGCAGTCGAGGTGTGGGGGAGCCAGAAGCTAGCGGCGATGCAGCAGAGATCATCTTCGGCGCCTCCTCGCTGCCTCCCGTCCTCGCTGAGTGGCTGGGCGACGATGGCAAGGCGTTCCTCGAGGGGTTTCCCCTGGGAGGCTCAGAAGCTGACGTCAACGCCTACGACGATGCGCTGCGCTCTGCATCTGTTCGCCTCAACGCCGCATACCCCCGCCGGAGCGAGCATCGCTTCAGTCAGAGGTCCCGGTCGTTGCTTGAAGCCCGACTGCGAGACGTCGGCCTCGATGTTCGGGGCCCAGACGGAGGCGAGCGGTGACGAACGCTAGGAGCTCGAGGCCACCTCCTCGACATCGGAGGTAGCCACTAGCGCAGACAGAGAATAAGGCAAGCCGCTGTTGCTGACAAGAATAGGAAGCCACCTTCTTATTGGGACGACGACCACGGAGATGACCATGTGCTTCAAGAACCTGCCAATCGAGTTCGACGCCAACGGCAAGGCCAGTCTGCGCGAGGGCGTGGCTGACCCGTACTCGTTCACCGCCACTCAACCAAGGCGCTACGTGCGCAAGCAAGAAGGCCCAGGCGCACAGCTCGGAGCCCCTCCCCGGCTGCGCGACTGGAGCATCGACCCGGTCACTCGCGTGGCCGGCGCCCTGGCGGTACACACCACGCTCGACCTCGAGAACCGCAAGGCCGTGGACGCCTACTCCCGGGCGATGCTGTTCCGGGGCTACGAGATCATCCTCCAGGGCCGGGACCCACGCGACGCCATCGACATCAGCTCCCGGGCCTGTGGTGTCTGCGGGGGGGTGCACGCCACCGTCGCCTCACTCGGCATCGAGCAGGCCTTCGGCATCTGCCCGCCGCCGCTCGGGGTGGCGTGCCGGAACCTGGGTGAGATCGGCGAGATGTTCTACGACCATCCCCTGCACCTCGGCCTCCTGGCCGGGCCCGACTACTCAACCTCGATCATCTCCGTCACAAACCCCGAGATGGTCAAGAAGGCTGAGAAGACTCCCGCGCCCGGCTACGAGGTCCACGGCTTCCGCACCATCAAGGACATCATGGACGGCATGAACCCCCTGACCGGGAAGATCTACCTCGAGTCACTCGAGTACACCCGGGTCGGGCGCGTTATGGCCATGCTGCTGCTCGGGAAGTACCCCCACCCGTCCACACTGGCTCCCGGCGGTCTCCAGACGACCGTCTCGGTCTCGACGTTCAATGAGTACTACACGCAATTGGGAAAGCTCTTCGACTACTGCAAGGTGATGGTTGCGACGTGGGACGACATGGTCGACTTCTTCCTCGAGTGCAACCCCGCCTACGAGCTGGTCGGCGCACGACCCACGACCATGGCCCAGACTGGGATCTGGGACGACTCGGACGTCTACGACGCGACCTACGCCAACTGCAACACCTGGGGCAATCGGCGGTGGGCCAAGCCGGGCATCATCCTCGACGGCAAGCTCGTCACCACCAACCTCACCGACATCAACATGGGCTTCGAGG
>JAUJMG010000058.1:8489-16186 GCA_030446955.1 Thermomicrobiales bacterium | reverse complement strand
CCGCCGTAGAGGACCAGGTCCAGCGTGTTGCCGGAGCCGCCCAATTGGCTGCGGGTGACCTCCGACAACGGAACCAGCACCACCGCGCCGAGGAGCGGGCCGACCACCGTGCCGACCCCGCCCAGGATCGCCACCAGCGCGATCAGCACCGACAGCTCCAGGCGCATCGTCGTCTCGGGGTCGATGAAGAGCAGATACTGGGCGTAGAAGGTGCCGAAGACGGCCGTCAGCGCGGCCGAGATGGCGACGGCAATCAGCTTGTAGCGCAGCACCGGCACCCCGAGGGAGCGCGCCGCCTGCTGGTCGTTCTTGATCGCCCGCAGGTAGTAGCCGAGTTTGGAGCGATCAACGCTGAGGACGACCACCACGGCAAGCACTGCGAGCCCGAGCGCCACGTAGTAGTAGGGCACGCGGGACTCGTTGAACTGCAGAAACGCCCACGAGTCGGTCGGCCGACGGTTCGACCCCCGCACGAAGGGGATACTGATGCCCCGGGCACCGCGGACGAATGACCAGTTGCTGAACAGCACCAGCAGGATCTCGGCGAGGGCGATGGTGGCGATCGCGAAGTAGTGCCCGCCGAGGCGGAAGAACGGGTAGAAGACGGCCACCGCGAAGACCGCCGCCAGCACGGCTCCCACCGCCATCCCCAGCCAGGGGCTGACGTTCCAGCGGTCGAGCATCACGGTCGAGGTGTAGGCTCCGATGCCGAAAAAGGCGGCGTTCCCGAGTGAAACCTGCCCCGCGAACCCGCCCAGGATGTTCCAGGCCTGGGCGAGCCCCGCGTAGAGCAGGACCAGGATTGCCACGTTCAGCCAGGAGCCCTGCTCGACGAAGAGGGGAAAGAGCACCAGCCCCACACTCGCGGCGGCGATCGCCGCCCACGCACCGAGCCGGGAACGGGACGCCGTGCTCCTCATCTCTCAGAACCGCCCGAAGAGGCCCTGTGGCCGCACCAGCACCACTGCCAGATAGAAACCGAAGACCACCGCGTACTTGTAGGCCGGCGAGAAGCCAAAGAGGGTTGGACTGACGACCTCGACCAGCCCGACCAGCAACCCGGCCACCAGCGCCCCGGGAACGCTGCCGAAGCCTCCGAGGGCCACCGTGATGTAGGCGATCAGGGCGAAGACGACCCCTACCGCCGGGTAGATGTAATAGAAGGTGGCCAGCACCGCACCCGCCACGCCGACGCAGGCCACGCCCAGCCCCCACCCGAGCGCGAACATCCGGTCGCTGTTGATCCCCATCAGCGTCGCCGTCGCTCGATCCTCCGCCACCGCCTGCAGGGCGAGCCCGGTCCGGCTGCGGTCGATGAAGAGGTAGAGCCCGAGAAACGCGACCCCGGCGAGCAGCGCCGCCGCCACCTGCGGCACCCCCAGCGAAACCGTGCCGACGTTGACGCTGCCCCCGAACAGCCCGGCCAGGAAGGGATTTTGGACCGAGCGAAAATCGGGCGACCAGAAGAACTGGGCGAGCCCGCGCAGGAAGAGCCCCAGGCCGAAGGTGGCGAAGATCTGGGCAAGCATCGGGGCGTTGAGGATGCGCGAGATGATCCCGCGGTAGGTCAGCACCCCCAGCAGGAAGAGCAGCCCCACCGTCGCCGGCAGCGACACCATCGGGTCGAGGCTGGCGAGCGAGCTGCCCCAGAAGGCTGCGTACATGGCCAGCATCAGGAACTCGCCGTGGGCGAAGTTCACGATCTCCATGAGGCCGAAGATCAGGGTCAGCCCGACCGAGATCAGGGCGTAGACCATCCCGATCAGCAGCCCGCTGGCGGTCGCCTGCAGCAGCACGTCGAGATCCACGGCGCCCCCTCAGCGCCGGGAGCCGGGCGACGAAGCCGCCCGGCTCCCGGCCACTCTCTACCGCCTACGGTCGCTGGTCCCAAGGAGCCAGCGGGAAGATCGGCTCGGCGACGGCAAACTCCTGCGGGAAGACGGTCCGGTACTGGCCGCCCTGCACCTGGACGATGATGCCGCGGCCCAATTCGTTCTGCTGGTTCTCGTCGAAGGTCACCCCGGTCCAGGGCATGATCGTGTCCGCCTCGCCCAGATTGGTCTCGACCAGCGCCTGGTGGATCGCCTCCGGATCGGTCGAGCAGGCGCGGTTGATCGCGTCGAGCAACGTCAGCATGCCGGTGAAGCCGCGGGCCGGGACATCGTAGAGATCCTTGCCCGCCACCGCCCGGTACAGCTCATTGACCTGCCCCGCGACGGGCTTCACCTCGAAGATGTCGGGCGAGAAGGCGGACCGCGTCGCGATCCCCTCCGCACCGCCTCCCACCGCCTGGATAAAGGCCGGGTCGGCGTAGCCGGCGTCCTGAGCCACGATCGTCTTCGGCAGGTAGCCGAGCTGGCGGGCGGTCTGGATCGTCAGGATCGCGTCCGTCGTGTAGGAGGAGGGAATCATCACGTCGGCGCCCTGCTGCTGCAGCGCCTGCACCTCGGCCGTGAGCGACGAGGCGCCCGTGGCGTGGCGGACCTCGCCGGCGATCGTCAGGCCCCGCTCCTGCGCCTGGGCGGTCAGCGCCTCGGCGCTGTTGACCCCGAAGTCCGTGTCCTCGTAGAGCAGCGAGACCGTCTTGATCCCGGCATTCTGATTGGCGTTCAAGGACTCGATGTAGTCGTAGATCCCCTCGGAGAAGGTGCCGTCGTGCGGGGAGGTGCGGAAGAACCAGTAGTAGCCCTGCTCCGTTAGGTCGGGCGAGGAGGACTCGGCGTTCAGGAACGGGATCCCCGCCCGCTCCGCCGCCGCGCTCGCCGTCCGGGTCACGGCGCTGTTGTAGGCGCCGAAGAGCGCGGCCACCTGCTGATCCTCGATCAGCCGGGTCGCCTCCGACTGGCCGACCTCGGCCTGGCCCTGGCTGTCGGCGAAGATGAGTTCCACCTGCGCGCCGCCGAGTCCCGTGAGCCCGGCACCCGCCGCCAGCGGCAACGGTACCTCGCCCCGATCCTGGTTCACCAGATCCACCGCAAGTTGCAAGGCCGCCCGCTCGTCGTTGCCCACCGTCGCCGCCGTGCCGCTGAGCGGCAGGATGCCCCCGACCCGGACCACGCCGCCCTCCGGCGCGCCGGCCGCGTCCGGGGGACAGACCACGGGCGCCGGGGTCGCGATCGGCGTCGCGTCCTGGGCGGAAACCCCCGCCCCGCCCGCGATCGCCGCCAGCATCGGCACCAGCAAGCCGAGGATCGCCAGGACATTCCAACCCAGGGCGTGACGAGGTCGCATCGTGTCCTCCCACCGTACGGCCACGGTCGGCCGCCGAACTGCGACGGTGATCCCTTCACCGCCGTATATCTCCGCATCTACCCGTTCGCCGGTGCCGGCTGTCCCCCGCTCCCCGGGAACATGCGGCCGGGGGCCCGGTCCCATACCGGCGCGCTCGGCCCCGCCGGCGCTACACCCCGCCGTCAACCGTCACGACACCGCAAGCGAGGCCACCGGCACGTCCGTCACGAGCATGTGCCCGGGCGCGTGGGTGAGCATCAACGGCGGCTTCGCCGCGATCGCCACCGCCTGCGGCGTCACCCCGCACGCCCAGAAGACCGGCACGTCGCCCGGCGCGATCACCGGCGGGTCCCCCCACTCCGGTCGCGCCAGATCGACGATCCCCAGGTCCGCCGGGTCGCCGATGTGGATCGGCCCGCCGTGCACCGCCGGGTAGCGCTCCGTAACGGCGATGGCCGCCTCGACGTGCTCAGGCGGAATGGGTCGCAGCGTGACCACCAGCGGCCCCCGGAAGGGGCCAGCCGGCTCGCAGGGGCGGTTCGTCCGGTACATCGGCACGTTCCGGCCCGCCTCGCCGTGGCGCACGGGCACACCGGCGGCCGCCAGTTCGCCCTCGAAGGTGAACGAGCAGCCGATCAGGAAGGCAACGAGGTCGTCCCGCCAGAGGTCGAGGAGGTCGTCGCGCTCCTCGACCAGGTCGCCGTCGCGGTAGACCCGGTAGCGCGGGATGTCCGTCCGCACGTCAGCGCCGGGCGCGATCCGAGCTGGTTCCGGAGAGCCGGGCGCGGTCATGTCCAGCACCGGGCAGGGCTTGGGGTTGAGCTCGCAGAACGCGAGAAAATCGTCCGCGAGATCGCGCGGCAGCACCGCCAGGTTAGCCTGTGCGAACTCCGGCACCAGCGCTGCCGTGTGACCCCGGAACTCGCCGGCCCGCACCGCAGCGCGGACGGCTCCGGGGGTGGTGAAGGTGCTCGTGCTGGCGGAAGTTTCGATCGCCATTCCGACCTCCCGTTCCCACAGGCCATGAGGGCGCGGACGGTAGCACGGGGTCTGGTGGCTGTCAACGACGACCCACCCACCCGCTCGTCCGGCTTAGTCACCAACGCGATGTTCGTCAGCCAGATCTAGCCGGTTTTGTGGCTTGAACGCGGAGGTTAGCCCTGCGGCGAGGTGCGACGGGAAACGCCCATGATGAATGATCCGGGCTCCCCGGTCTGGCGCCGCCCGACGACGCCGGCCTCGAGACGCAGAGAAACAGCGCCCATTCAGCGGGAAACGCCGCGATGCGCTACGATGGCAGCACCTTCCATTCCGGTCGCTGGCCCGTGGTAGTTGGCGCGGTTCGCTCATGTTGTCGCCCTTAGGAGACCTCCATGATGCTGGAGCGGTTCTTCACCCCTGGTCTCGCCCAGGTTGCCTACGCGATCGCCGACCAAGAAGCTGGCGTCGCCGCGGTCATCGACCCCCGGCGCGACGTGGAGGCCTACACCAACTGGGCCGCCGCCCACGGGCTGCGCATCGCGGCGGTCCTGGAGACCCACATCCACGCCGACTTCGTCTCCGGCGCGGGCGAACTTGCCGCCGCTACCGGCGCCACGGTCTATGCAAGCTGGTTCGGGGACCAGACCTTCCCCCACCAGCCCCTCGCCGACGGGGAGCAGGTGGCCGTCGGGGATCTCTGCCTCCGCGCGCTCTGGACGCCCGGTCATACCCCGGAACACCTCGCCTACCTGCTCATCGACCCGGCCCGCCGCCCGGACCCCGTGGCGCTCTTCTCCGGCGACGCGCTCTTCGTCGGCGAGGTCGGCCGCCCGGACTTGCTGGGCGAGGAGCAGACCCGCACGCTGGCCGAGCACCTCTTCCGCACCGTCACCGGCCGCCTCAGCCGCCTCGATGACGCCCTGGTCGTCTACCCCGGCCACACCGCCGGATCGGCCTGCGGCAAGCAGATCGGGGACGCCCCCACCACCACCATCGGCCAGGAGAAGCGTTACTCCTACGCTTTCCAGGCCCGCTCCCCGGAGGCATTCGTCCGCATGGTCCTGGACGGTATGCCCAAGCCACCGACCTACTACCCGATCCTCAAGCGCGTCAATCGAGACGGCGCCGCACCGCTCGCCGCCCTGCCGGCCGGGCAATCGTTGACCTCTAACGACGTGGCGGCGCGCCAGGCGGGCGGCGCCCTGGTCGTCGACACTCGATCCCCGCAGGCGTTCGGTGATGCCCACATGCCGGGTGCCGTCTTCGCCGGGCTCGGGCCGAATTTCTCCGCCTGGATGGGGTGGCTCGCCCCCTACGACCGCGACCTGATCCTGGTCCTCGACGCCGACGAACGCTACCCCGAGGCGCTGACGCACCTCCGCCGCATCGGCCTCGACCGCGTGGCCGGCTTTCTGGCGGGCGGCATGGACGCTTGGGGCGGGGCATGCCTCGGCATCGAGCACCTTCCCCAGATCCCCGTGCCCGCCCTTGCGGCCCACCTCGATGACCCGAACGACAGCCTCACCGTCCTCGACGTCCGCAACGCCGAGGAGTGGTCCCGCGGCCACATCCCGGGCGCGATCCACTGCTTCGCCGGCGAGATCGCCCAGGGCGCGGAACCCCCAATCAAGGACGCTGGACGGGTCGCCGTCATCTGTGGCAGCGGCTACCGCTCCAGCGTCGCCGCCAGCCTGCTGGCTCAGCGCGGCTGGTCGAACCTCGCGAACGTCCCCGGCGGCATGAACGCCTGGACCGAAGCCAGCCTGCCGACGACGCAGAGGTAGCGGCGGCCAGGCTAAGAGGGATCCCGGCTTGCCACGGGATGGCGGACCGGACGATCAGCCCACCAACCCTGATCGTCCGGAAAAAGAGGATTGGCCGGTGCCCCTCAGCGCGCCGTCATCTCCCCGCCCAATTGCCGCAGCAGGCCGAGTCCGTCGAAGCTGATCCAGCTCTCGGCGAGCCGGCCTTGCTGGATCCGGTCGACTCCGATGCCGGCCACCTCGACCCGCTGCCCGGTCGCTGGAGTTGCCAGGAAGACGCCGCGGTGGGTGCCGCGCAGGACGAACCGGCTCACCACCCGGTCGCCTTCCTCGATCAAATCCTCGATAGCCAGCTCCAGGTCGGGGAAGCCCAATCGCCACTCGTGAAGCTCAATACGCATCCCCTCGGGGCCGTAGAGGTCGCCATCGGGCGCGTGACGAACATGGTCGGGGGCGACTAACTCAGGTAAGAGATGTGTGTTGCCACGGTTCACCACCTCCTCGAGAAAGTGGCACACCAGCTCCTTGTTGGATCGGGACATGGGAATGAATCTCCATCGGTGCGGGAGGCCATGGTCGCCCGCGAGTGAGCCAGAGGCTTGACCATCTGATGCGTCTGCCACTGGCGAACGGAAAGAAACGAATCGTGGAGGCCCGGCATGGATGGGAACGCGGGGATCTTTCAACGGCTAGGCCAGGGCCACGAACGAGAAGAGAGTGATGACGCACCCGGCCGGATGAGCTGAGATCTGGAGTAAGGGGCGCCGCCGGCGGTTGTGCTGGCGGCGCCCCTTGAACGTCCATTCAGCCTGTTGGCGTTAAGCGTGTTGTGGCGGGGACCAGCCGAAGTGGCGTTCCTAGGTGCGGATCTCTTGGGCGTCAAAGAGGTGGGCCGAGGTGCTGGTCAGTTCGTGCGTCTCACCGCGGAAAGAGATGGTCCCCACGGCCTCGGCCTCCCGCACCTGTGCGTTGATGTGGCCGCTCGAGACGAAGTACGGCGGGACGTGAGCGAGCCAGTTGTCGCGCACTGCATACCTCGGGCCTGTTGCGGTCCACGCCAAGGATAACGTGGCGCTATGCTCGATCAGGTCTCCATCCGGACCCCACTCCACCAGCGTGAGGGTCCAGTTCAGCCAGGCGCTGTCCAAGCTCGGCGTGATCACCCCGAAGGCGTCCTCCGGCAACCCCTCGACAGCGTCCTTGCCCGGGAACGTGCCCGACATGCTGTGGTAGAAGCAGTCCGACCCGCCGCCTCCCCCTGCCTGGGCGTCAAGCTTCCCACCGCCATCTCCGCCACAGTTCGGGTCGTATTGGGTGACGATGACGTCGACCTTGGAGATACGCTCAGGTTGTCCGGTGTCGCCGTAGGCGCGATAGCCCTGGTCGTCGGCAGCGTAGACCGTTACATCGGTGATATAGCCGGTGAGCGGATCGGTGGAGGAGAACTGGGCCGTAGCGCCTTCGGTTCTGAACTGGAACCGATCAGTCGACGCGCCAGCGGGCTTTGCCGCCACCACGAGCGCGATCAGCGCTAGAAGGAGAAACGGAATCCGTCGCATGGATTGGTTCATCGCGCGCATCTTCCTTTCGAGCATCTTGGGCGTCGTGTCGTGGATCGGTGTGGCCAGGACCACTGACACAACTCTAGGGACACGGCGGACCGAGCACATCGCGCAAACGACGTAACCCCCATCCCTAACCGTGCATCCACTCATGCTTAAG
>JAUJMG010000058.1:5884-8389 GCA_030446955.1 Thermomicrobiales bacterium | reverse complement strand
CCCCATCCCTAACCGTGCATCCACTCATGCTTAAGAGACTGGCGCCGCGCGAATGACTGCTTAAGCAACCCGGCCAATCACGGGAACAGCGTGGGGCGTGGCAAAGGTGGGTGTGTCGAAAGAAGCAGGCGCAGGCGCGAGGGGTGTTCGAGGCGCCGCCGGACAGAGGATGATCCGTGCCCGGCACCTGATCCCGAGCGGCGGACGCCTCAGTTCAGTCCGTGCTCGGCAGCGAAGCGGGAGGCTGCGGCACGGGAAGAGACGCCCACTTTGCGGTAGATGTTGTAGACATGGGCGCCGACGGTGCGCGGGCTGAGGTGCAGCCGCTCGCCGATCTCGGCGTTTGTGAGGCCCTGGGCCACGAAACGCAATACCTCGACCTCCCGCTCAGAGAGGCCAGATGGGTACGCTGGAGTGGGGTTCGGCGGCGGCGGTTCGGCTGCCAGCTTTTCACCCAGCGCCGACGCCTCAGCGACCGCTACCTCCAGGGGCACCTTCTGTCCTGCCGCCCATTCGCGCGCGAAGGCCGCGTGTCCCAGTGCCTGGCGAGCGTCGTCGACCACCGCCTCGATCGCGCGCAGCATTCGCGAATTGGTGGGAACGTTGGGGCGGATCGCCTCTCGTGCGGCAACGGCTGCCCCAACCAGGCGGGCCGCCGCTTCTGCCCGCCCCTTGGAGGCCGCCACGGCGGCCACGCCGTCGAGGGCGCGGGTGGTAGCCCACCGGTCGCCCCGCTCCCAGTACGCGGCGACGGCCGCGACGTAGAGAGCGGCGGCCTGCTGCGTCGCCCCGGTGCGCCGGGCCGCCTCAGCCGCGAACAGGGACGCCTGCGCGGCGCTCCACGCATCCCCCGCCCCGCCCAGCTCGGTCAGGGCCTTAGCGGCGAGCGCTGCCGCCTCCTCGACGGCGTCCCGCTCAAGGGCAAGCACCGCGAGGCCGTTCAACGCGCTCCCGATCCAGGCCCGATCGTCCAGGTCCTGGAATAGCGCGAGTGCCGCCTGGTAGCACCGCTCCGCCTCCGAGGCGTCGCCTCGCAGGCGCGTCGCGTCCCCAAGCCCGTACAGGGCAAGCGCCTCCACCGTGCGGCTCCCCACGGCTCGCGCCATCCCCAGGCTCTCCTCATGCCGTGCGGCGGCGGCGGCCGGGTCGCCCGCCGCGAAGGCCAACAGCCCGGCGACGAAGAGGGCCTTGGCGCGTGCCGCGCTCGGCCGGCTGTCGTCCGTCCTGAGTAGTTCCTCCAGCCACTCCCGGCCCTCTGCCCAGTGGCTGCGCACGAACCAGAAGGTGTAGAGGCTCGCGGCCAAACGCAAGCCCAGCGCCCGGGATTCGGGCTCAACCCCCTCGCTCGCCCACGTCAGGGCGGCCCGGACGTTGTCGTGCTCGGTCTCCAGTCGGCCCAGCCACGTCCCCTGGCCCGCACTGCGAAGTTCGGGCTCGGAGGCCTCGGCCAGGGCCAAACACCACTCGAGGTGTCTGGCCTGCACCGCTGCCTGCTCGTCGCTCTCGGCCAACCGATTCCGCGCGTACTCCCGGACCGTCTCCAACATCCCGAATCGTGGCTCGTCGCCCGAACGCTCCGTCCGGCGCACCAGGCTCTTGTCGACCAGCGAGACGACCCCTTCCAGCACGTCGATGCCCAAGTCGCCCGCCGCGGGCACCACCGCCTCCGCCGCCTCCAGGGTAAAGCCGCCCGCAAACACAGCCAGCCGCCGGAATAGGACCTGCTCCTCCGGGGCGAGAAGGTCGTGACTCCAGGCAATGGCGCCGCGCATGGTTTGCTGGCGATCAGGCAAGTCGCGCGCGCCGCCGGTCAGCAGTCGTAGGCGGTCAGTCAAGCGGGCCAGGAGCGCTTGGGGCGACAGGACCTTGACCCGGGCGGCGGCCAACTCGATCGCCAGGGGAAGCCCGTCCAGGCGGCGGCAAATCTCGGCCACGGTTCGCGCGTTAGCCTCGGTGAGGTCAAACTCGGGGCGGACGGAACGCGCTCGCTCGACAAAGAGGGCAACGGCCGGCGAGCTCATCCCCGTCTCGTCGCCGGCTTGGGGCAGGGGAAGCGGCACGACAGGGTACTCATACTCCGCTCGCACGCGCAGCGACGCCCGACTGGTTACCAGGATCGTCAGGCGCGGGCATTTGGCCAGGAGCAGGGTGAGGTCCGAAGCGGCCGCGACCACCTGCTCAAAGTTGTCAAGCACCAGGAGGAGGTGCCGTCCCCGTAATGCGTGAGCGAGGGTCTCCGAGAGCGGGTGGCCGGCGACCTCCTGCACGCCGAATGCTTGAGCCACCGTTGGGACGACGAGGCCCGGGTCAAGCAGTGACGAGAGGCCCACGAACGCGACCTCGTCGAAGTCTGCAGCGAGGTCGTCAGCGAGGCGCAGCGCGAGACGGGTCTTGCCGACACCCCCAAGGGCCGATCAGGGTCACCAAGCGCACGTCGTCGTTTCGAAGGAGGTCGGCGACAGCCTCGACCTCGCGCTCCCTGCCGACCAAGGAGGTCACTGGGTC
>JAUJMG010000058.1:0-5784 GCA_030446955.1 Thermomicrobiales bacterium | reverse complement strand
GGGAGAGGCACCGGCGTCGCCACCGTCCGGCGGCGGGCGCTCACGAACAGAAAGAGGGCCACGACCGGCATCACCAGCCCGAGCAGGCGGTAGACCGCCTCGTAGTCGTCGAGCAGGGCCAACCCGGCCCCAGTCGCGGCCACGCCGAGCGCCCCGCCCAACTCCAGGCAGGCCGATTGGAGCGACATCACCGCCCCCCGGTCCGACGGCAAGGAATCCAGCAGCGCGACGTTGACGCAGATGAAGAGCATCGCGCCCATCGCGCTGCCGATCGCGACGAACGGAAAGAGCGTCCAGCGCTGGTCGTAGGCCACGCCCACAAGCAGCAGGTTCGCCGAGGCGACGGCGACGGCAAGGTAGCCGACGAACCGCGGCGACCGGCTCCGCAGCAAGGCCGGGGCGAGGTTGTTGCCGGCCAGTTCGGCCGCGCCACCGGCCAGGAACAGGACGGCGAGCGTTGTCGCCCCCACGGCGAAGACGGTCTCGGCAAAGGCGCCGAAGTAGATCAGCCATCCGAACCAGGGGATCATGAACCCAATCTCGGCGACGAGCAGCCAGACCGTCTCGCCGCTGCCCAGGACTCGCCGGTACCCGCCCACCCACGCCTGCCAGAGCGACCCACGCGGGGTGACGCCGACCTTTGGCAGCCGGGCACTCCCGGCAAGGACGAGGAGAGCCAGCGGCGCCGGCAGCGCGATCGCCCACCGCCAGTCGCTCAGGTCCGCGGCGAGGGTGATCAGGGGCAACCCGAAGACGGCCCCGAGCGTGAAGGCGCTGCTTATCAGGCCCAGCGCCCGATTGCGCGCGGCCGGGTCGTCGTAGAGATCGGCGCAGGCCGCGAGGCAACTCGCCCCGATCACCGCGCCGCCGATCCCGGCGATCACCCGCCCCAGGAACATCCAGCCGAAGCCCGGCGCCAGCGCGGAGAGCAGGGTCCCCAGGAAAAGCAGCGAGCACTCCAGGCGTAACCAGAACCCCCGAGAGTAGCGATCCATCCAGGGCGCCACCAGGATGGCCATCACCCCGGAACTGCCGGCCGTGAGCGTGGCCAGCTGGCCCGCCGCAGCCTCCGAGACGCCGAACTCGTCCGCGATGTCGACAAGCAGTGGGCTGAGCAGCGTCACGTTGAGCGCGGTCGTGAAGGCGCCGGCGGCCAGGATGCCAAGCAGCAGGCCGTGGCGCGGCGCAACCGGGTCCTCGTGGGCGTCCTTAACTGGAGTCCGGTCCACCCGCACGCATCCCTCCGCCCACGGCCGATCGCGAGACATCCATCATGCGAGGGCTGGTGCCCGGGCGTCAACGACGTGCCCGCACCGGACTTGAGCCGTTCATGCCACGTCGAACCGACTGGGCGGTCCAATCGCCGCCCGCCATGATCGCGATCTCCCTCACCCTCCGCGAGGGTGAGGGCTGCTCGTCCGGCGATCAGCACGGCATCCAACCAGGATCCGAAGCAGATGCCACCGGAGTCGCCGTATTGGGCGAGGGATAGCGCTCAGGACCAGCCCGGTGGCACCGTCCGCACCGTCCGCGTGCCGTCCCATTCGGAGAGCGGGGCGCAGTGCCACCACCAGTCCGGGGCGAGCCGATCTCGATCCGGTAGGGGCGCCCGTCCGCACGCCCACCGAAACGCCGCCCACGGATCGGCCTCCCGCGGCGCCCAAGGAAAGATTCGCGCCAGCACCGCAACCGTCAGCGCGTCCGGAGGGCGGAACGGGAGCGCCAGCCCCTGCGCGATGTCATCGGTATGGATCAGGATCTCCGCGCAGCCCATCGCCACGAACCCGGACCCGTCCGCCATGCCCGCCGGGTGGAACGCCCGCGTGCCGGCCGGCGCCGCCGGCACGATCTCCGCCAGCACCGTCGCCGCCGTCCCGACGGTCTCCAGCAACTCCTCCACGGGTCGTTCCGGGTCGCCGTCCCGCAGGCGCGGCAGCCGCCGCGTCGCCCGCGTCGCCACCTGGCCCCCGTAGAAGAGCAGCGCGTCCACGACGTGGTCCAGCGTGCGACGGCAGTCCCAGGTCAGGTCGCCCGCCGGCCGGCTCCAGTCCTCACCGAGTGCCGGCAGGAGCGCCTCCCGGCAGACTGCCGCGGCCAGGAGGAGGTCGTCGGGCTGAGGCTCCCCAGGCGTTCGATCCTGAGCCATCCGTCTGCTCCCCCGCTCGTCCCAACGTCCGACCCGTCTCAGGAGTGCCCCGCTCACCCAGACCCCGGTTGCCCGCGCGGCCCGCTGTGCTGGCCCGCCCGTGATCGGCCCCGGCGGCGCTTCTCTAGGGTGAGCCCGGAGACGAATTCCCGGGTGCGGCGACGTCGGCGCCCGATGGTTCGCGGGAAGGACACCCCGTCACCCGGAGTCGGGTTCCGAACCGCCGCCTGCGAATCTCGGGGCGCTCCGGCCTCCCCCCGAATCCCACCCGAGAGCCCGCTCCGCCCAGCGCTTGTCTCAATCGACCGCGGCGGTACCGGCCCGCTCCGTCGCCGGCATCTGGGCGCGAAGCTCCTGCCAGGCCGCGCGCGCCTCGTCGACCGACCCCGCGTCCTCGATCGTCGAGATGTCGCCCGGATCCCGGTCAAGCACGACCGCCTTGAAGACCCGCCGCATGATCTTCCCGCTCCGGGTCTTCGGCAGCGTCCGGACGAAATGGACGTCACCGATCACCGCCACCGGGCCGAGTTCCCGCCGCACCGTCCCGACCAGTTCCTCGCGCAGCCCCGGTGAGGGAGCGTGCCCGACCCGCAGCGTCACGAACGCCGAGATCACCTCGCCGCGGACGGCGTCGGGGCGCCCGGTCACCCCGGCTTCTGCCACCGCCGGGTGGCGGAGCAGCGCCGTCTCGACCTCGATCGTCCCGATCCGGTGGCCGGCGATCTTGATGATCTCGTCCGCCCGGCCGCTGAACCAGAAGTAACCGTCCTCGTCCACCGACGCCGCGTCGCCGGTCATGTAGACGCCCGGGATCCGCCCCCAGTAGTCCCGCTCGTACCGCTCGGGGTCGCCCCAGATCGTCGCCGTCAGCCCCGGAAACGGCCGGGTGATGACCACGATCCCCTTCTCTCCTGGCGCGCACGGCTCCCCTTCGGGCGTCCGGACCTCGGCGAACATCCCCGGCAGCGGGATCCCGGCCGAGCCCGGCTTGATTGGCAGCAGCCCGATCCCATAGGGGTTGCCGAAGACCGGCCCGCCCGTCTCCGTCTGCCACATGTGGTCGATCACGGGCACCCGGTCGCCAAAGACCTCCTTCTGGAGCCACTCCCAGGCCGGCACGTTCAGGACCTCGCCCGCGCAGACCACCCGCTCCACCGATCTCAGGTCGTGCCCGTCGGCCGGGCCGGTCCCGTAGGCCATCAGCATCCGGACCGCGGTCGGCGCGGTGAAGATCCCCGTCACCCGGTTCTCCGCTACGGTCCGGTAGAACGTCTCCGGCCCCGGCTGGTCCAGAGCCCCCTCGTAGGCGATCGTCGTGCACCCCGCCAGCAGCGGCGCGTAGACGATGTGGCTGTGGCCGACGATCCAGCCGATGTCGGATGTCGACCACCAGACGTCCGTCTCCTTCAAGCCGAAGCACCACATTCCCGTGCTCCGGATGCCGACCTGGTAGGCGCCGTGGGTATGGACGACCAGCTTTGGCTTCGCGGTCGTCCCCGAGGTCGCCAGCACGAAGGCTGGCTCGTTCGCCTCCATCACCGCGTGCTTGCGGGGCAGCCCACGCCCACCGGCCAGGAACGCCTCCCAACCGATCGCGCCAACCTCCGCAAGCTCCGGCTCCGCGCCTCGGGAGAGTAGAACTGTCTGCTCGACCGGCGAGCCCTCGGCGCGGAGCGCCTCAACCACGATCTCCCAGAGCTTGACCTCGCGCCCCTTGCGCCAAGTCACGTCCGCCGCCAGCAGCACCCGCGCCCCCGCCAGGCGCAACCGCTCCGCCAGCGCGCCGCTCCCGAATCCGGCGAACACGACCAGATGGACCGCCCCGATCCGCGCGCACGCCAGCATCGCCATGATCGCTTCGGGCATCGTCGGCATGTAGATACCGACCCGATCCCCCTTTCCGACGCCCAGCCCGCGCAGCGCCGCCGCGATCTCCTCCACCCCCGCCAGGAGCTGGGCGTAGGTGTAGACGCGCTGCTCGCCCCGCTCGGTGAGGGCGATCAGCGCCGCGTGCCCGCCCCAGCCCCGCCGCACGTGGACGTCCAGGCAGTTGTAGGCCAGATTCGTCAGGCCGCCCGCGAACCAGCGGAACGCCGGCCGCTCCCAGACGAACGTCTCGCCCCAGGGGCGGAACCAGTGAACCCTCTCTGCTGCCTGCGCCCAAAAGCCGTCCGGGTCGGCCGCCGCGTCCTGCTGCCACCGTTTGACGACCGGGTTGACGACATCCATGACCTGCCGCCTCCTTTGCCCCAGACGACGACCCGGAGCGCGTCTGCCATCCGTCAGAGACTCACTCAACGTCCTCGGACTGCCTCCCCCGGAATGGACAGCCTGCCCGACAGTTCTCCATCTGGCACGCCGCCGTGCATCAGCAGAGAGAAGCGCCACGGTAACAGAATCGGGCGAGGGAGAACGTCTCCGTCTTGGCAGGTTGAGAATGGAACCGCTTCGAGGGGATCAAGCGCGGGTGATGCCTCTGGGAGTGAAGCGCACGAGGCGAACCGCTCAGGCACCGACATGACGGCCTCCCCAGAGCGGGGGCAGTACCACCAGATGATGGACACCATACCCGACCTCGCCGCCGAGTCGAGCGCAAGTCTTCGTTCTATCGGTTCTCCCGGTCAATCGCTTCCAGGCCACTCGCGTCAACAACGCCGAACGGGCGGAAGCCGGTTCAGAAGGCATTGAGGTCATCAGGCCAGCGCCTCACTATAAAGGGGCCAAGACGCCGTGGACGGAACGGCCGGTGTTCTGCGCGCTTCCCACCTGCATGGCAGCCAGAGCGGAGGGTGTGAGCCACGATTGGCCCTTGCCCGATGGCCACTCGTGCGCTTAGCGTAGGCACTAGGAACGTTGAATCAGCTTCGGGGTTAGAGGATCCGCTGTCTGAAGGTTCCCACACCGCGGAATGTCACCTGCCTCGGGTCGCCGTCTTCCACACTAGCCGGGTTGATGTCGATGTCGACTCTGGTTCCGTCCTCTAACGCAAGCACGAAGAGTCCTGGATCGACGGTCAGCGCTTCATCGGCAAAGAACAGGTCGCCGCCCCAGGTCTCCGGCGTCCCTTCTAGCTTTGGTCCCGGTTGGATGCGGTAGGCCACGTCGGCCAACTCGGCATCGCCCGTATCGTAGAGGGTGCCCTCGCCCATCTCCTCGCGCACGTTTTCCATCTGTTCGCCTTCCCTCCCCTGCCGCCATCGCCCTCGATACACCCCGGCGACTGCAAGGGGTGTACCGCGGGTGACCCCGCGATGCGGTCCGGGCAACGTGCGAGCAGTAACGATGGTTACGCCTCGGGACTGAATGCAAGAACAAGGCTAGGCGCGTGGTAGCGCCCGCTCAGGGTGGGAAAAGCGTTCCCTATCCCCCTTAGGAGGACCTGAACCAGGGCGGCAGGAGGTGGCATCGGACACCGGGTGATTGGCAGCACTCCAGCACGTCTACCGCCCCTAGCCGTCAGAGGCTTTGCTTCCCGCCGTGCCCGGTGCGATCGATCCAATTGTGGCAATGCTCGGAAGCACCTCAATCCGTCCACCAGCGGGAAGGGTTGGTCGCCGCCATCCGCGCCGCCACAACCGTGTGAGCACGACCGCACCGACAGCTATGCCCCTGGGAGGACGCGGGCTGGACTCGGTCCG